>JAJFLO010000182.1 GCA_021772675.1 Verrucomicrobiota bacterium
ACTACGAACCTGAATAATTCATCAGTATTCTGCTGCGAGCCATAATCTCTGCTCAAATAAGCCGATTAACTCAATTTTACATCTCAGTGAATGAAAATTCACTTTCATTGTGAAATTTTCTCTAATCAATTTATTATGAGCGAGTTAAGTGCTCTTGCGACGAATCGCATGAATTAATTCGGCTAAAGTCCTACTGTCTTCTATTCTCCAAAACGCCAACCCGTGATGCAACATGTCGTGTTGAAAATAAAATCTCTATCAGGTTTGGACTTCCCTTAGATAACCACTTACCTTTATCTCAATGTGATTTAGCCCGGATTTCTCACAAGTTTTTGTAACCTACGCCGTCTGGTTACAAAAACTTGTGAGAAATCCGGACTAATCAGATCCAATTCTAAAAGTTTTCGCTGTAGCGGGATCAGACAAAAAAGCTATTTTTTGTCCCATAAATTTCTCAAATAACTTGCGACATACGACGTTAGCTCATTTTCAACTATTAATCTAAAATTTATGTCATCCGAATTCGTACACCTTCATATCCACTCAGATTTCAGCATGCTCGATGGTGCATGTAAAATTAATGAATTGGCTGAACTTGCAAAATCCTACAATATGAAAGCAATGGCTTTGACTGATCATGGGAATTTGTGCGGAGCAGTTCAATTTTACAAGACAATGATAAAAAACGATATCAAACCGATTATTGGTTGCGAATGTTATTCAGCACCAGAGAGTCGATTCGATCGGAATCAAAACCATGAATACCATAGAGGCTATCATCAAATTTTATATGCAAAAAATTTCGAGGGTTATCAAAACATTTGTCGACTTACATCTCTTGCCTATCTTGAGGGATATTACTTCAAACCGAGGATAGACAAAGAACTCCTCCAAAAATATAATAAGGGAATTATTGGCACCAGTTCATGTATTGGCGGAGAAATCCCCGCTCACATTCTTGCTGGAAACTTAGTAAACGCGAGAGAATCATTAGCGAACTTTATTGATATCCTAGGAAAAGACAATTTTTATCTTGAACTTCAAGATCATGGAATGAAAGAGCAAATCAAGGTCAACCAGGAATTGATTAAATTAAGCAAAGAATTTAACACACCTCTGATCGCGACCAATGATACCCATTACCTGCTGAAAGAACACGCCGTGGCCCATGAGGTTCTTCTGTGCATAGGCACTCAAAAAACGATGCAAGACAGTAACCGAATGCGATTCCCATCCGAAGAGTTTTATTTTAAGAGTACCGAAGAAATGGTTGCACTATTTAAAGAAATACCTGAGGCGATCAAAAATACATTGGAGTTGGCGGAAAAATGCGATATTAAATTGGAACTAAACAGCGTTAACCATTACCCCGTATTTGAAACACCAGACGGTTCAGATAGAAAACAGTTTTTATTTAATCAATGTAAAATTGGTTTAATCGAACGCTACAATATAGAATTAGGTGCAAAAGGTTCAGATCAGTTATCTGCAAATGAAAAAAAAATAATCGATCGCATGAATTATGAAATCGATGTGATCGACAAAATGGGCTTTTCAAGTTATTTCCTGGTGGTTTGGGATTTTTTAAGCTATGCCAGAAAAGAAAAGATACCGATTGGACCAGGTAGAGGCAGCGGTGCAGGAAGTATCGTTGCTTATCTGTTAAAAATAACTGACATCGACCCATTAAGGTATCAATTACTATTCGAACGATTCCTGAATCCAGACCGCATAAGCCCTCCAGATTTTGATATTGATCTATGTGAACGCAGGCGGACTGAAGTTATCGAATACGTTCGCAGAAAATATGGTGATGATAATGTCGCGCAAATTGGAACCTTTGGAACACTTAAAGCAAAAGCGGTAATTAAAGACGTCACGCGTGCAATGGGTAGACCATTTGATGATGGCATAAAATTGACCAAACTCATTCCTAACGATCCCAAAATGAAATTGGCTAAGGCTTTTGAAGAAATCAAAGAATTAAAAGCTCTGAAAAAGACTGAATCTTGGATCGAAGAAGTTTATAAATACTCCGAACCTCTTGAGGGCTTAAACCGGAATATGAGTATCCATGCAGCAGGCGTTATCATTGGTGACCAACCGTTAACCAATCTGGTACCGCTTGCACGAGGACAAGGCAAGGAAATCATTACTCAATTCCCAGCAGGTCCATGTGAGGAACTGGGTTTATTAAAAATGGATTTCCTGGGCCTAAGAACATTGACGATTATACATGACACGTGTGATCTGCTAAATAATAAAAATGCTGCTACCGCCATTACCCCTGAATCCATACCACTTGATGATGAAACCACTTATAATCTTATCAAAAAAGGAAAAACTATTGCAATCTTTCAGCTTGAATCCAGTGGCATGCGCGATTTATGCCGCCGATTTGGAGTGGATCGTATTGAAGATATTATTGCATTAGTCGCGCTATATCGGCCAGGACCGATGCAGTTTCTCGATGAATTTATTGCCCGAAAAATGGGTAAGAAAAAAGTTGAATATGATCATCCTGCAATGCAATCAATTCTTGAGGAAACCTACGGGATTATGCTGTACCAAGAGCAGGTCATGCAAATTGTACAAACCGTTGCTGGATTCACATTAGCTCAAGCCGATATTTTACGACGAGCTATGGGCAAGAAAAAAGCAGATGAAATGAAGGCCCAGTTTGAAAAATTCAGAGAAGGGTGTCAAAAGAATAAGATTCCTAAAGCAAAAGCAGAGAAAATATTTGAAAAGATCGAAATGTTTGCCGGATATGGATTCAATAAATCCCATAGCGCTGCCTATGCTGTTCTCGCCTATCAAACAGCATTCCTGAAAGCAAATCATCTTATCGAATTTATGTGTGTCAACCTATCAAACGAATTACATTCCGCCGATCGGATATCCATTCTTATCGCCGAATGTAAAGATTTGGATATTACGATTTTGCCTCCTGATGTTAACTATAGTGATTTAGATTTTACGGTCGATGAGAAGTCAATTCGATTTGGATTAGCAGCCATTAAAGGTGTCGGCGCAGCGGGTTCTAAAGCAATAATTGAATCAAGAAAAGAAGGAAAATTTTCAACATTATTTGAATTTTATGAACGAGTCGGCACCAGCATTAATCGTCGTATTATGGAAAATTTGTGCCAATGCGGCGCCTTTGATGGGTTCAACTTAAGACGATCTCAGATGTTCGCAATGATTGATGATGTCATCAGTCGCGCCCAGATATCCCTAAGAGATCGACAGGTCGGTCAGGAAAACTTTTTCGATATCCTCAGCGAAAATGATGACACGGGGATTCAGCAAGTCGAAATACCAGATGTCAGGGAATGGACAGAGAAACAACGTCTGAATTACGAAAAAGAACTACTCGGATTCTATGTTACGGGCCATCCTTTGAATGCATACAAAAAAATAATAAAGACCTACAGCGTTAATTCAATTATTGAACTCAAAAATTTGTCCGATAATCAAACCGTTCGGGTTGGCGGCTTGATCACATCAAGCAAAGTACGATATTCCAAACGTGATGGTAATCCCTGGGCAATAATAAATTTGGAGGACTTCGGCAACGCGACGGAGTGTTTAATTTATTCTGATTTATATTCCACCACTTCACTCTTACTCAATGAAAATGACCCGGTATTTATTGAAGGCAATGTCTCATTTAGAGACGGGGAGGATCAAGCTAAAATTATCGGATCAAAAGTCATTTCTCTGGAAAATGCTCCGGTCTCCTGTACCAAAGAAATCAATATACGACTCATTCAATCAAAAATAAATGATGACTTACTAAATCAACTCAAAGGCTTAATTGAGACTCATCCAGGGGACATTCCTGTAATTTTATCTGTCATTTGCGAAAATGGTCAAATTGCATTTATAAAATCGGGTAAACCATTTACAATTAACTTCACATTGGAATTCGAACAACAAATCAACACTATATTTGGTGATAATTCAGTATTAATAAAATCAAATGACGTTGTAAATGAACGCGAAAACAGACGATTTAAGTATCAAAAGAATAATTAATTCTGGATTCTGAATTCCGAATTCTGGATAATATAAAATTCGTTTGATAGAAAAATAGCTACTTGAATAGTAGATTCTTCATACCAAACTCTGACCGATAAAGTTTTACAAAAGAGTTTAAGAATTAACCTCTGCTGAAAAATGAGTAACCTGTAGTAGATTAAGCTTACTTATGCATAACGAATCCTTATTTAACCAATCTCAACCTGATCCAGATCAGGAAACCTTTCATTTTGATATCAAATTAAAAGGTGAAATATTAACCATCCTTTTCCAATCTGACGATGACCAATATAAGATAGCTCGAATTATTGATCACAAACATTGTGAGCACATTATTGTCGGAACATTACCCGGAATTTGTGAAGGGCAGGAATTAGAGGTAAAGGGAAATTGGGAAAATCACCAAAAATTTGGTAAACGACTGAAAGTCACAGAGTTTTCAGAGATATTACCCTCAACTGAACAAGGTATTATCCGCTACCTATCCAGCGGCATTATTCCGGGTATTGGCCCCAAATTGGCAGAAAGAATCGTCGGTAAGTTTGATTTAGAAACTCTTGAGATTCTTGACAATGCATCCTCAAGACTTAGTGAAGTCAAAGGGATCAGCAAAAAACGGGCAAAAGAAATTCGGGAGATTTGGACAACAAAAACTCACAGACGGGACAGTTTTATTTTCCTGCATGGTCTTGGTATAAGTCAAGCCTATGGTAATCGTATATTTAAGAAATTTGGTGACAAAGCGACTCAAATTATACAGGACAATCCCTATCGCCTTGCCAATGAAGTTAAGGGAATCGGCTTTAAGATGGCAGATGAAGTTGCAGCTCGGTTGAATATTGCCGTGGATAATCCGTTTCGTTTAGCATCGGGAGTAGTTTATGTCCTCAACCAATTAACAGACCGGAACGGTCATGTTTGCTTTCCCAGAAAAGAATTAGTTGAACAGGCCGCAGAGATTTTAAATGTATCAACAGAACTCGCAGAAGAAGGAGTAAAGCGGGGATTTCAAGATGGAGCTTTGGTAGAATACAGGGGAAAACGAGTTAGTGGCAACGAATTAATCTATTCCAAATATCTCTATGAAATTGAAAAATCCCTAGCTGACCATATAAAGATAAAGATTTGTAACCTAAAGTTCAATACCGTTCCAACCAGCGAAATTAAAACTCCGCATGGCTCCGTATTAAATTCAGATCAAAAAAGTGCGGTAAAAAACGCGTTTCAATTCCCTATCAGCATTATCACAGGCGGACCCGGAGTAGGAAAAACAACGGTTACACGAGAAATCGTTGCCCTTGCCACAGTACAAAAGTTGGAAATTCAACTCGCCGCGCCTACAGGCCGAGCAGCGAAGAAACTTACAGAATCCAGTGGTCATTCCGCGAGCACCATTCATCGGTTATTAAAGTGGGATCCACATAAACAATTATTCTCCTATAACGCCGACAATCCTCTCAAAGCGGATTTAATCATTATAGATGAGATTTCTATGCTAGATATTGTATTGGCATATCATTTATTTAACGCTGTATTACCAGAAACCAATCTTGTCCTTGTTGGAGACAAGGATCAATTACCATCAATCGGACCGGGATCATTTCTGCATGATTTAATTCAATCCAACCAGGTTAATGTCACCTATCTAAACCAGATTTACAGACAGTCAGAAGGTAGCTATATCATTGCCAATGCACATAAAGTGAACTCTGGAAAAATGCCAGAATTCAAAAAGCAATCCGATCAACTAACTGATTTTTACTGGATCGATCAAGATGATCAGAATAAAGTTGTCGAACTCATTGGAACTATGGTGAATGAAAGAATTCCCAAACGATTTAACCTATCTCCTATAACAGATATTCAGGTATTGACTCCTATGAATCAGGGACTGTGCGGAACGAAAAATTTAAATTTATATTTACAGAAATCATTAAATCCGAAAGTAAACAGCAATTCAAGTGAACTTCATTTTGGAGAATCCAGTTTTTTCGACGGTGATCGAGTTATGCAAATTTCGAATAATTATGACCTGAATGTCTTTAATGGTGATTTAGGTATTATACAAAAAATTGACCCTCAGAATAAGACATTTCACATTGTATATGATACAGGGGTTGTGACCTATAGCTTCGACGATGCAGATCAGCTAAGACTTGCTTATGCAACAACGATTCATAAATCCCAAGGAAGCGAATTTCCGGCTGTCATTATCCCAGTCATTTCCCAACATTATATCATGCTTCAACGAAATTTAATTTATACAGCAATGACACGTGCGCAGAAATTATTGATTCTCATCGGTTCAAAAAAAGCACTGGCAATAGCCGTCAATAATCATCGGTTAAAACCTAGATTTACGCGATTGAAAGATCGGATTGTATCTGGATTCTGAGAAAGTTGAATTTTGAATTCCAAATCGATAAGTTTGACGATCATGATTTATTATTTACTGAATTCTTTTTCGAAAATAGAATCAAGCTGATGGGGTTTCAAATTCATTCCGATGATTTCCCGATTAGAATTCAAGACATAGATTTCCGGTGTAATGTCAACCCTGTACTTTTTATAATATTTACTTTTATAGTTTGAATCAATGGCATTATGCCATGTCAGATTTTCTTTGGCGACATAATCTTTCCAAATGTCAACATCACGATTGGTTGCCAAGGCGAAAACATCAACCCCCTTATCCTGCCACGCCATGTACACCTCGAACATCTCTGGAGTCTCTTCAATACAATGTTCACAGAGTACGTTATATATATACAAAACAACAATTGGAGAATCCAGATCATACAATGATAATGGTCGATCTTCAGGGCTTAAACAAGTTATATTCTGTCCGATTTTTCCTATTAAACTTGGTCGGATTTTATCAGCATCATCACGCGCTTTCTCAATTTCTTTTTTGTCAAAATTTACGACAAACTCATCATTGAGATAATTATCCACCATATGAACGTAAATGGCTTCGCCCCCCATGATCGTAGTTTTGCTATATTCAAGGCAAATATAGCTAGCCGTGTACATACACAGTTCCGTATTCTTCGGCACTTTCTGCATTATAAAATCAGCCGATTCTATAACATCATTGATACGCTGCGGTGTTAACTCTTTGATATACTGTTTCAGCTTATTATGATAGACTGGCGTTTTTAATAAGCGCATATCATTAAAATCGTAGTTATCCCAATATTTTTCTTTGTATAGTTCAACTTGTTTTTCTTTGTCAATATCGCCATTTGGGAGCGTCGGATTTTCCAGGACAGGATTCTGTCCAGCAAGCTTAAATTTGGTAAAAAACGAGTCCGGGTAGATTTTTGCAAATTCTTGAATATGATTTCGTCTACCGATTATGATTGCATCAAGCTTTTTTTCCAAATCAATCGTTGATTTTTTGTCACGGTCAGCATCTGTGATATTTTGCCTTATTTCGTCAATTTTTTTCTTATAGGAAGATTCATAACGGAGGCTCTGATATAGAAGTTTGTTATCCACCGATCCTTCGACATGCATGGAATTGATTAAGTCACTATTCTTAGCGTGCATAGAAAAATGCTGATCGGTATCTAGTAAAATTTGAATATAATTCTTTTCCGCAAAAACCAAATAATATAACCCACTCGGGAATGGTTCCTTCTGTTCAATAACAATTTTTTGTCCAGTTGAAACAAACTCGGGTATAATTAAATAGTTATGATTCCCAGTTATACCTAAAAATTTAACCTTTCCTCCTGGAAAACCTTCAATGACAACAGTGATTAAACAGCCCGTTTTCATCGCGGGAGCTGCACTAAAATTACTCTCCAGTCCAATTGCCATTAACGACTGGATAAACAACACTATATTAACAAAAATTATTTTATATTTCATTTCATGGTTTGGTTAAGAATTGGACTATCAAAACAATCAATTTACGTTTGAATACAGGTAATTCAGAAATTCGCTAAGTATAGTAAAATCACAATGAAATTAAATTCTTCGTCTGTCAATAATTGGTGTCACTTTATTATTTTTATTTGCTTTCCAATCATTTCATTAAGTTTTTTAAGTTCTGATCTTTGGTTCGACGAATTAGTGACGTTAAACGACTTTGCACGGAAAGAAAATCTTAGAGATATTTTTCTATCCTATCCCGTCGCGAATAATCATATTCTTTTTTCTTTTGTGCTATGGATATGGTTGCAGTTAACCGATCATAATGTATTTGAATTGATCATACGCTTTTTAAATCTGATCATTGCCATTTCAGGACTTTTGTTTATTTACCATAATACAAGGAAACTTTTTGATGAACTTCAGGCATTTTTCATTGTTCTGATTTTAGTTTTTAGCCCACTATATTTAAACTTCGCTTTTCAGCTCCGAGGTTACGGGCTAACCATTTTTCTCTCAGCACTTGCAACGATAGGAAGCCTTTATATCATTGAAGGCAAGACTCAAAAAGGATCTATTTATTTCATTATCGGTACGGTTTTACTCCCCTGCGTTATGCCCGTGAATATCCTTTTGAACATTAGTTTAATTCTATTTATGCATTGGACATTATTGAATTTGCAGCGTTCGCGCCGGCATAGAAATCTTTTATTAATCCTTTCATTCGCATCTATCGCTGGATTTGGAATCTATATTCCGATTTTCGATCAATTCATAAACGTGTTAAAACATACGGAGGGATGGAATTCATCTTTCAGAATTTCAACACATGTGCTATTTTCTTTGCTTGTACATAGCGGATTGTTCATATTTTTTAGTTATCTCATCGCGAAAGGTGCAAATCATAGACCAAAAGAAAAAATAGTCTGTCAAACTATAGCAAAACATTTACCACTATTGCTATTTATTTCCGGAGTTGTGTGTTTTATATTTATTGTCTGCGCCAAGCCGTTTCCTCGAACATTTATCGCATTCTTAGTACCCATAACGATTTGTTCCTTTACCTTTTATGACCGCAATCAGTACTGCAAAAAATCAATGATCTATATTGCCATTTTAGTTATAATTTGCAACAGTGGTTTTTGGTTCCATTTTACAGACTTTTTGAAAAAGAAGCACTTAAACGCCGGGTCATTTTCACAAGACTTACTAACCCAGTACTATAATAGAAATAGCGATATCTCTGACGCCATAATCCAATTTAACGACACCCTCATACTGACCGGAAATAGTAGACTATTTGTGGATTTCCATCTCTTCCCTACCCTACATCATTATTGGTCGTTGGCAGAGAAAGACCCTGGCCAAATAGAATGTTTAAATGGAGGCAATAAAATTCCACTAAAATTACCAAAAAGATTCTATTATAATTCAGATCAGTATATACTTGGGTATGATCAAAAATTTTCACAAGATTCATATAAACACTTAGTCAATGCTCATTCGAAACTCGAAAAATTGAACTTAAATACAGATATTTCATTATTCAAAGCAACAAAATATAAATAATAAATATGAAATCAAATACCAAGAACAGCTCTCAATTCATCCTGCCAAAAAACAAAATAGACGAATTTTATGAAGTCGGTTTCATCATTATCGAAAACGTGTTTACAATTAACGAAATTTCCAATATCATCCAGGCATTAAATCGATTAGAATCGACCGCGTTATTATTGGATCAAGGTATGATTATGCATAACGGGTCGCAATTTGTTATAGACAAACATTCTGATGGATCAACGATCCAGACAAAAATAAAGCGTGTCGTTTGGTGTGGCTCTGCTGAACCTAAATTGTTAAAAATGGGGCAAGATTCAAGATTGATGCAAATGGCAGGTCAAATCATGGGATGTAACCAGGCAAATCATATCATTAACCAGGTGCACTTCAAACTGCCTGGAGACAATGTTTTTTTTCCATTCCACCAGGACAGCAGGCATCGGGGATATGGTACTAATAGCTGGAAAGATATTAACGGCAAAGGAAGCTACGTGCAAATGGTTATGGCTATCGATGAGGTGACCCTGGACAATGGACCAATGTTATTCGTTCCTCACAGTTGTAGAAATGGACACCTTGACCTTCCTTATGATGAAGAAGATGAAACTATTTCCCAATATTTCAATGCAGAAGATGCCGTTCCAGCATTAATGAACCCCGGCAGCGTGGCACTGTTTGGCCCTTATACGATCCATGGAAGTAAACCAAACAAATCATACAAACCACGTCGTGTATTCATCAACGGGTTCGCCTATCCAGGTGCAAATTTCCGCGATTATCCCGGGAAAGGCAGCGGTGAATTGATAGATATACACACTGAATAAACTAGTAACTTATCCGTCAGCTGACGGATGAGATTCTTTTACATAGGCAAGAGCCGAACGGAGTGAAACGGTAATTAACCTAAGTGAATTAGCGAAGAGGCAACTCAATGTCGTTAAGTTAAGCCATTGTGGAAAAGTCAAGTTGAAAACGCAGTGTTTTCAATGAAATAAATATTCCATAAACAATTGAATACAAGCATATTACGTGCTATATTCAAGCATGATGGATAATAAAAACAATACC
>JAJFLO010000183.1 GCA_021772675.1 Verrucomicrobiota bacterium
CTGCAATATAGGCGAGACAGGCTGTCCGGAGGACAGCAACGAAATAATATGGAGTGGCAACCTTCAGCTTGTTTTTTATTTTTTGAAGGACTTAAATAAGCAAGCTGAAGCTTGAACTCCAAAATAACGGCAATTCAACCCCAAATAAATTAACTGTGCTCTTAAATGAATTTCACCCATAATTGCTGGTGGTCGGTGATGTGAAAGTAATTGTTAATACCTGTATCTGGTCAGCAGCATTGCGTAGAAAAAAGAGTCATCTGAGAACCATTTAACTGGGTTGCTTGAAGCACTTATTAATGATGATCTTGTTCAGATGATTGGTCCGATACGTCAGGAAATATTATCAGGGCTTAAATCCAAGAGTCAATTTCACCGATTGAAAACTTATTTGACTGCCTTTCCTGATGTTAACATTCATACGAATGATTATACAACAGCTGCTCAATGCTATAATATTTGCAGATCTAAAGGAATTCAGGGATCTAACACTGATTATCTAATCTGTGCTTTAAGCGTTCGTCATCAAATGGCAATATTTACCACAGATAAAGATTTCAATAATTACTCTGATTATTTACCAATTTTAATTCACAAATAAACTCAAGCGAACCTTGATGCATTAATAAAAGAAAACCCTCTTCCAAATTTTTGATTTAGAAGAGGGTTTAGTGACTTAGTTCAGTTTTAGAAGCTGACAATAATTATAATGCTGTATCTACTTTTTCGATGATGGCATCGAGCAGTTCTTTGGTCTGTGCGCCAATAAAACGATACCGAAGTTTCGATTGTGGATTTTCCAATAATGGCTGAAGTATGGTATTAAAATTAAACTCCGGCCAATCGCGAGCAGGCGGTACATCTTCATCATCAGTATTTGCAGTAACGCCAACGATATGAGCACCGGATAAGTGAGCACCGACCAAATATAGTACTTCATATAGAGGTTGACCTACAAATGGATCTGCGATAACTTCAATACGATTATCGATACTGTCACAGAAAACCAGTGACGCCAATGGTCCGATGATATTGATATCACTGAATTTACATTCGCCGAGAGCCGATTTTTGTAGAGCGACACGACGTGGTGTTTTGCAGCACGGAATCGCCATAATTGAACCCTTTATTTCGGTTCGATTACCCACTTTACAAATATTTGGATTTCCACTTAGATCTGTTTGCTGAGTGATTTCTCCGGTATTGATATCGGCATAAAATAAACGAACACCGTCTTTGCGAATTGTCCAAACAGCATCGGTTTGGAAATCAACAACGCAGCCAAAATCCATCTCATATTCAGGATTTTCAGGGGTAGAATTTGCTGTTTCTCCACCGATCCATGCTGCATTATTAATGCAACGAGGATATCCCCAATCCCAAGGATCAGAATTATCGACTGGATCTGTTCCAGCCACCTTAAATGGCGCTGAACCGTGTTCTACCCATTTCTTAAATTCTTCGTCAAATCCTTTTATGCCGGATAAATGACCTTTTTGAATAATTTCTTCATTGAACACTTTGATTAACCCGTGACCTCCGACGTAATCGTAGACAAATGATGTGTCATTTAAATTCTTGTCATCGATTTTCTGGCCAAGTTCGCGGATGAGTTTTGTTTGATTTCGTTGGTAAGGATCAAAGAAATCACGAACTGCGATACCGTTAAGAGCAAACGCCTGATGTACAGGATCTGGGCTGATTTTAGTGAGATCATACTTCTTTTTCGTCTCTTCAATTTTTTTATCAATTTGTCCGGTCCAATTTCCTAATACTTCGTCATGCGTTATCATTGTATCCCCTATGATGTTAAGATTAAATTTATTGTCTAAACAGAATGATTTTCGGTTTGCTTAAAATCGATAATTTCATACCCGATTTGGGTTAAAACCGAGTAATGTAGTATTGGTGCCTGACACTTGCTAATGGATAAAGGGAAAATATAGAGAAAAATTATGAATTAAGTAAGAGCCTCGTAATTTGAGCCAATTGCCAAGGTTAGAAATCCCTATATGCAAAATGTAGGAACAAGGATTCACGCTTGAGACATCGTAGCATATGTCCCATCACAAAGTTTTAGTTTGATGCCACACTGAATTATCTTTTCCTTTCGTTTAAGCCTAAAGATCACATGAACTTTATGACTTCAGACATCCGTAATCAGTAGCAATATTGACCCGTGGCTCCAATAAAACCGCCTCATTTTGGTTAGTTTAGATAACCAATTTCTATTCAAATTGAATAGTTTCGAAATCTTCAGGGCGATGGAAGTCTAATTCTTTCACTGGCGCCCATGCTGCCCAATGCGGATGAGATGTCTCATCTCCACACTTATAAAAATTAGCGCTCCATTTTTGACCAGATAACTGTCCAATTAGTCCTACATACTTCTCGAAAAATGTAAGAGGAATACTGTATTCAATGATCCATTCAACGGATTCTTTTGATATCTCGGGATCAACAACGCACGGTAACGAATGAAATATTTTTATTTTTCTGCCAATTTTCTCCGGAATATCTTCGAATTTTCTTTTCACCCCATTTTCATCTCTTGTAGGATCCTCAATATAAGAGCATCTAAGTGTGCCACCACAGTTAATTTCGATATTAAAATAGCCTTTATCATGCTTTGGTTTCACAAACCACTCGACACAGCTGTCTTTACTTACTTGGTCAAAATAGTCTGTATGAACACATTTAACATACCTGTCCTTAACTCGAAAAATCACATAGATCGTTAGATTATTGTAGAGTAATTTTACCTGTGTACTGGGCCGATACTTACTACCTTCAGAACGAAAATTTGAAATCTGCAAGATTTCTGCGTTACTCCAAATTTTTCCATTCCAATCACCTACCAATCTGGGAATATCCTGTGTCTCATAAATAATATATTTTTGCTTTGCCATCTTTGTCTTACCGAACATTTAACCGTGATCTCCATAAAATTCAGATGAATGCTACTCATATAATTAACCTGAGAGGCATTATCAATCAGATAGAAGGTTGCATTAATTTTAAAAATCATCTAAACTATGCAATAATTCCATCCGATATAATAGTTCGTAAACGAATGAAGCTAAAGATCGAATTACTAATGATTCTTACCAAATTGTAATAAAAATGTTATTACAAATGGAGATATTGGGAAAAAATCCCATAGAAACAGAACATCTTGATTATTGGAAAGCAGAATTATCGCAGATGAAGACTTTGTTTGAGTGTCAGGATTTTTTACGCATAACATATCGAGGAAATTAGTTTTTAACTCAATGATTTACAACATGTTAAATATATAATACTTGTTCAGATACAGAATATTGATGTCAAGATATTTTACATTTTTTATTATGATCAATTCGATAGTGACGCTATGATGCATTGGCCAGGTAATCATTAAGTTATTTCAGGGATGTATGGCCTAAAATATGCTATACCTTTTGTCGGACTTATTTTCCAAAAAATAAATTTATACAATCATTTTATGATTTTACATTAGACATTGTTGTTTTTGGGGAGAAGTACAGATATATTCTTTTTGAGTTTGAGTGTTGAAGTAGGAAATCATATTCAAGTTAGATCGAAATGTTGGTATCATCTCGACCTATCTATGAGTATATTACTTGGGTTTGGGGAACTCATTAATTTATTTAAGGGTATAGTTATGGCAGATGGAAGCAGTGAAAAATACGTTGGAGATTCGAAGAAACAAATCTTTGACGAATGGTTATCAGAACTTGAAAATGAGGACTGGAGCTTAGAGGAAGGGGTGGTGCCAAATGTACCGAAACTTCAACATGATGAGCATCAGAGAACAAGTGGCGTTTTGAGTGAAAGAAGAACTTGCGAATATATCATTCCTGATATTATATCTTCTTTGCGGTCTCATTAAGCATTAAAGGATGTTTCTTGGTAAAGTTGGTTTAAGTTCGTCAATTTAGGATTTTATAAGTCTTTATACTATTCTATTCCTTGCCAAATTTTATCGATTTTCAAGTATGCATAGTTCCTAAATGAGCTTTTAATTTTATTTCTTCTATTGCTATCAATATTTTGGGTCACTGTGTCACGTCCCAATTTTGGAAGTTTGTTGCATATCCAATCTACTATTTCTTTAGGGGAATCTTTCTCGTCTTGCAAATTATCAAGTTCAATAAGATTCTGATTCTCGACCAACTTGAATCTATGGCGTCGGAATTCAATTTTCTGTTCTTTTTTATCTCCTGTAGGAACGTTTCTTTCTTCTAAATTATCTATTTTAGTAAAATCGTGTTGTTTTTCTTCTGCGTTTTCAAAGTAAATACGCTCGATATATCTCATGCGATACGTTATTTCCCATTCTTTCAGTGATTCGACGATCGCAAGTGTTACTCTAAATTCGTTATCATTAAGTTCTTTTTTCGTTTTATTAAATGTTTTTTCAGGACGAAGGTTGCTTGTGAATAACGTTAAAACAATATTGAAGAAAGCCTTATGAAGTTCACTGTTGATAAAAAATTGAAATTCCGATTCTGGATCGTTCAATCTCTCTAGAAACTTTACCATAGTAAGACCATAAAATTTGTGTTTTTCAATCCGTTTCAATAGGGTTATAAATTCATCAAGATGCTCACTGTGATTTTGATCATTTTTCGCAGATTTTTTCTTTGCATACTGAAATACACAGAAGGACCTATAAAGAGCCTGGTCAATCTTGTATTTAGTGAGTGAATACGGATATTCAATATGGTGGAAATGAGTTATTATGAACAAGCGAATGGCTTCATCTTCTTCTTTGTCGAGACCGTTAACCTTCAAAGGGAAACTAAAAAAAGATTCAAAACTAAAAAGGTCGCAAAATACATCCCGATAAAGGTCATGAAACTTATCAAAGGTATGGACGATACCTTCATGGTTTTTTAGTTTATTAGCGAATTTCTCACTACGGCCATGATAATCTGTGTCGTTTTCCGATTTCTGCCTCATATATATTGGATTTTTGGATGCATTCAGTATGTATTCTTCCTTGACTGAACAAAGCACTTTCAGTAACATCAATAATTCAATTTTTTTGTTGCTATCCATTACCCTGTAATTGTATATGATAAATTTTTCTATGTTTGTCCCGTATGCCTTCTTTTTTTTAATGATAAACAAATCTTTATTATCTTTAACAAACCACTCGTCTTTACGCCATAATTCTATTGTTATGTTCTTTCCGGTATGTTTGTTTTTGCTTAGAAATTTTACTAAAAGGGCATTCCGAAAACTTCCATTAAGGTTTTTAGGGAGTGAAAACTCACCCACCACTGCGTGATCGTTAATTCCAGTTCCGAGTAAGTCCATGAGAATATCAAGGAATGCGCTCTGTTCAACGCTGGATTCGGAAAGTTTTCCTTTTCGAATTCTCTGAAACCAGATATCAATTTTTTTTCTTTTAGGAAAGATTCGACACAGTTGTTCCTTGGAATATTTGTAGAAAAACCTTGCAAATACTTCTGGAAATAATATGACCATCATATCATTGATATGTCCTTCTTTAAATACATCCAAGACCTCATGACCTGCTTCATGACCCAACAGAAATGATTTTTCAATCTGGTGAGTCATTGTGTTAGGACTAAAGATAATACGATGATTAGGATCATATTCAATGCTGTCTTTTGTACCTAAAAGACAGAAGCCCCTAGGGGCCAATTGGCGATCTAATGTGTTGAGAAGAAATGCAAATAAACCCCAAATTTCAAGGAGGCTACTCTGATATCCAATCAAAAAACCATAACTGCTATCATCAATATTTGTACCAATTGTATTGGAATTGCTAAAAAATTGATCATATGCCATTTCAAAAAAAGAAGCTGCCTGATAGAAATAGTCTTTTAGGTCTTTAAATTTCTCATGTACTCGTTCCAAATCTTTTTTCCCCACTCGGTCTAAGCTTTTCCCACAAAAATGATGGTCCAATATTTTCCAAAATGGGTAGGGTAATTCGTTATAATCATTATCACCAAAATAGTGCATTATTTTCTGACGGAGTCTAACCATCCAGTCGTACATAGGGATAAAATAGAGATAGATCTGGTTATTTTCAAAGCAACGGTGATACTTTACGAACATATTTGCCAAAATGTTGTAGGTTGGTTTTGATCGTGGTATGATCCTTTTCAGACAGGTTCGAAAATCTTCGCTAACAATTCCCTTAAATTTGTCCTCCAATGAAAATCTCACATTATCATCAAAGCCATCATTTAACCATCTTTCATTTTCTGGAGACGAGAAGGCCATCTTCAATTGAGTTTCAGTTGAGTAAATCGGGCACTGACCTCTGTTATACCTTTCCTGCAATTTTTTCTGCGTGCCAACAAATTGTTCAAGATACTTAACGATAGAGTCAGAAGTTACAGTTATTGAGAAATGTTCTGGAGAAATCAAGTGCTCTTTTTGTAGAGAATCTTCCTTATTAAGGAGGAAAGACTCACTAATTTCAGACATTACCGTCTTGGCATTACCTGTCACGGCCCTACAATAAGTTACAGCGGTTAACGCAGTTTTATTTTTAGGGGAGATTATCTTTAAAATACTTTCAGTATTATACTGCTTACAGTCTTGCAATTGTATTTGGCTTTTCTCTACCGCCCGGTTGTTGCTAGTCGCCGAGTATAATTTTTTCTGTTCTTCATAGTAATCCGCCATAAATTTATTAGAATCATACATAAGTTGATGGGTAAAACCTTCCAACGAAATCGACATAGAAAAAAGGCTGATATATTTCTTGCTAAAAAAAAGATTCTGGAGCTCGGATTGTCTCTCCTTGAATACCTTTCCCATTTCACTACTTGGAATTTTGTCTACTACATCAAGGACAATTTTTTCGAAATTCAATGTATGAGAAATATAGTAGGATATTTTATGTAGCAAGTCATAGTCTTTCGTTCGGACAATGCAGAGTAGTTCATAAGCGCCTTCGAGAAAGAAAATATCAATTGTGAAATCATTCTCTTCATCGAATGGTGTCCGGTACACACAGCCGATATCTTTAAGTTTGTCGAGAATGATATCTTTCGAAAATTGTATCATGTCAGAACCAATCGTTCTCAAGAGATGATTGCAGATTTTTAAAAATACAAACGCTCCAAGAGGATAACAAATTTGGTTGGGCTGATTCGATTCAAGCTTAAAATCGAATCCATCTTGGTCAAGATGAAGAGCGACGCCGCACTGGACACCGATCTTTCGAACCCCGCTAATATGATGGATCCACGATATTAATTCATTCACGTGATCGGAATCGATCGCTAGTAGTAGAGTATATTTACCAACACATCTAAGAATGTGACCACGAAATAGAGACCTTCCCATTTGAAGATTTTTCTTCGTGATTATTCTCAATAACTCTTCGGTTGCTTGCTTTTGTGAACCTGGTGATATGGAAATCAACAAAATGGTTGAATGTCGCAATCGATGTCCACCAATTATTGCAGGATGTATTACAATTTCACCACCGTTATCTATCTCTAGTTTTAATTCTTCGCAATAATCCTTACCGCTTCTGAATTCAAAATCTTCCAATAATAGTCGGACAACATCCATCAGCCTATTTACGTTATGGGTTGGAACATCACGGTACACTCTCTTTCCAACTGAACTTAAGCGTATTAATTGACGGCTAATCGTCGCCAAAGGAGCTGTGACTAAGCTTACTGCACGATTGGTACCTACCCTACGATCGATCGGCATTAATTTTACCGGTCCTCGGAACTTAAAGGTTTCAACACCGTCACCTTTATCTTGAAAATTTTCTTTAAAATTAGAGGTCCCATCGTCGACTACTACATAATCGACGGTATGAGCGATCGGCCTTCCTGTATTTAACTCCCAAAATTCAATGAAATCATTAAGTTGCCAACCGATAGTTTCGTTGTTGAGGGTAAGGTTTATGCATAGAATTTTCGGACAGTCTGTTCGTTTTGTAATCTCACGGACAATTTCTTTGATTGCCAGGCATGGACTAATACTAGCTACGAAGCTTGACGGACCGAAAATAATGGGAGAACCAGGTTCGAGGCGGGCAATACTCTGAACGGCGTGAGAATATGCCGATGGCGTAGGTAGATTCCTATCAAATCCAAAGTATCCATAACGAGCGTAATCTCCATTGGGGAGACGTTTAACAGAGTCAGGAGCGTTACTTAAAGCTACTTGTCCACGAACATTTAGAACTTCGTTTTGGGTGGACTTTGTTTTCGTACTCCAAACGATATTTCCGTTATTATCCACCCATTCTGCGTAAAGAATTTGTTCATCTATTGAACAAGGATAAACGTCATGCTCAATCCCCAAGGTTTTTCGGAAAAATAATAATCCATAATAAAATCGTTCTGGATCTGGTGACTTGTCAGCCTTATTATAAGCACCTACATGAATCATAATGGCAACAAACAAATGGTGCCGAATACTTACTTCTGAAAGATCCATACCTGGGATGCCTGAACGAATAAGGTCGAATTTATCGACCAGTCGACCAAGAATTAAAAGATTTTCACA
The DNA here is from genome assembly GCA_021772675.1 of Verrucomicrobiota bacterium. Classification (GTDB taxonomy): domain Bacteria; phylum Verrucomicrobiota; class Lentisphaeria; order JABSQK01; family JAJFLO01; genus JAJFLO01. The sequence goes on from JAJFLO010000183.1 coordinate 8,524, forward strand.
AAATCGGATTTGCGAATCTTTCAACAATCTGTTGTTTTTTTTCTCGTCATTTTCCCTGTAATATTTGATCGTAGTGTCTAGTCGTTCTGCAAAGGTACATTGACTCGCTATCATTTGCGAATAACATTCGATGTCTTTATCTGAAAATCGCGCTGAATTCAGCTTCCATAATCGGAGATTCATTATTTCAAAACAAAATGGTTCCATTAAGCTAATTAGAGCACTCGTAATGTCGCCAACTGGTATGGTATGACCATACTCCGGTCGAAGCGCCTCAGTAATTTTATATGTACTGCCACCATTGTCAGAAGCGTTGGTAATGAAACAAATCTTGTTCCATCCATACGTGTTCGCGTAATATTGACCAACAACTTTTAAACATGATCCTCCACCAAAAGATAATAAATTATAGCTTCCATAGCTACCAAATTCGCGGGCAATTTGAGAGGGATTTTTTGACAGAAAAAAATTGAGTTGCTGCGGAGATAGGATTCCACTACTAAAATTGTCTAATAAATTTGCTTTAAGTCTTTTAGCTGGATTATAATTCGGTCTTAATTTTAAAGCTTTTTCGACAGCCTCAACTGCTTCTGAATTCTCGTGAAGAATTGCACTAATGACACCAATGCTAAACCATGCAAGAAAGTTACGTGGGTCTATTTCGATTGTCCGCCTAAATGCATTGATTGCGTTTTTATATTGTCCAATAATACTATAAGATTTACCTTTAGTATTCCATGTTTGGACAGTATCACTTTTAAATCCACTAGCTCGTTCAAAAGCCTTTACAGCGTGATAATGCCTGCCAAGTCTTGCGAGGTTCTCACCTTTAAAATACCACCATTCCTCACGAAGTTTGTTTTGTTGTTCAGTTGCACGATCAAAAGCTGTTGATGCTTCATCGCGCCTCTCAAGTTTTACGAGACAAATTGCTAGTTCATACCACCAATTTTTAGGAGAGTTGCTCTTTATTTTGACCGCATTGTTAAAAGCTTCACAAGCACGCAGGTATTCTTTTTTTTGAGCCAGGAGCTGACCTGTTCTATACCAAACTTCGGCCCAGTTTGGCTTAATTCTTGTTACTTTTTTATAAGCTTCTATCGCCTCGTCAGACTTCTCTTCAATATCCAAGATTGAACCTATTTTATGCCAGGTAAGAGCGTCTTGAGGATTAATCTTGATAACTTTGTTGTAGGCATCGACGGCACCTACTGGATCACCGAGCAGGTCCAGCGTAATCCCCATATTATAGTACACAAGTGGGTCATTAGGATTGATTGCAATTGCCTGATTATATATTTTTAAGGCGTCTTGTGGTCGGCCAAGCCGTTCTAATGCGTTTCCTTTGTTTATCAAAGTAATAGCTATGCTAGGATCAAGTTTAATTGCGTGGTCGAAGGATTTAATGGCATCACTGTATAAATTGAGCTCGTTTTGGGCTACGCCTTTACCATTCCAGGCTTCAGCGAGAATCGGATTTTCCTCTGTCAATTTGGTAAACGTACTGTAAGCAGTTTCCCAATCGCCAGATTCAGACGCAGCCTTTGCTTTTGTCCAAAGTGCATCAAATTTCCTATGTTCAAAAGAGCGTTGGTCTTTGGCTTCGGTATCGGAAATGGCTTTACCGCCAAGGTGAATTGATAGACGGTCTATTTCTCTCTCGAAATCTCTGAAAAGTTCATATTGCTGATAGCTGGAAAGACGGGAATCACCGCGTTCACAATCTTCAAGTCGTAGAGGAACAATAGTGAACTCCGACTCTGGTTGCTGTTGGGTTATCTCTAGGGCAAGATCTAACTCTTCACTCTGGAACCCTTCTTCAGGATCATTAATTCTACGAAGTGCCTGATTGCTAAGACAGATTACGAAATAACGACTTCTATAGATGGCAGTTTTAACCTGCTGTTTCCAAGAGCCAGGCCTAAGATCGACTTTATCAAACCAGACAATCAGACCGCGTTTTTTCAGGCCATCATAAATTTTATAGGCTATTTCTATATTTTCATTATTGTAGGAAAGAAAGATCTGATATTGTTTTTTATCGGTTGGCATGCCATATCATTGGTGGTTTGACGAAAAAAGATTTAGGTGGATATCGTAGTGTTTTCAGTAAATCAATAGACTTTAATTTTAGTTACAATTTAGTAGCCAGTTAAATAGGTTTGTGAATAATAATATATGGAAATACTTTTTTTATGGTTGTGACAAAAACACCTTCCCTAATATGAATTTAAGGGAAGATGTTTAAAGTCGATTCGTTCGAAAATTAATGTTTGTTAGAACTTTAATTCTGCTTGATCAAAATTTTGTCTTAGTTTAACAATGGTGTTTTCAGCAATAAATCCAACAACGCTGCTGTTTGTATAGATCAGGCAATTTTTACCAATAAACGTTCCTGGATTAGCGACAGAATTACATCCCATCTGCGCTTTATCGCCTAGAATAACACCGAATTTGCGCATGCCAGAATCGTAGGTTTGACCCTCATGTTTGACTTTAACGGAATTTACTTTATTAGGATCTGGTGTGATTTTAAGATTGGAGATTTTAACACCAGCGCCCATGTGACCTTTATAACCCAAGATACTATCCCCGACATAATTGAAGTGAGGGACTTCTGCCTCCGGACCGATTAATGCGCATTTGATTTCACAACTGTTACCGATTGTCGCTTTTGGCGCAATGATGGATAGTTCACGAAGATAAGCACTCACACGAAGAGTCGCTTTATCGCCGACACTACAACTGCCTTTACCAGCATCAATATGAGCATTTGGTCCTATTTTCGCACCCTTGCCGATGTAGACTGCATTGCTGCCTGCCAGGATTACTGTTCCCGGGCGAATTTCAGCGCCATCATCAATAAAAACAATTCCACCCTCATCTCCACCAATCGTTACATTTGGTCCAATTTTTGCATCAGGAGAAATGCGGACTTCAACATTACCGCAAATATTGTCAAACCCATTATCCGAATAGTGTTCAGATTGACACTGTTTTCTTACAAGATTATCAACAACTGTTTTATCTTGCATGTTTTTAACGGCTTCCCAGACAAATGAAACATTTTCAAAAATTTCACTATAGCCGAGCAAATTCATGTCGAAAAAATATTCAGGTTTTAATACATCAGGTACGTTACTCACAATAAATCTCCTTAAATTACAAAATTGTTGTTTGAATTACTCTAAGAATTATTAAGTCCGAATTTCGAAGTTGCAGTGCGGCGTATGGTAATAATCAAGCGTCTGTAATTAGTTCTTAAAATATTCGTCAAGGCATCTGTTGATTTTGCTTGCGACGTATTGATAGCCACTTTTCCAGCACGATCTTATACCGCTCTACATCCACAGCCAACTTCGGAATTCGGGTTAAACTCTTTGAGAGTGGATTGTCCGAATTAGTTTTTTCCCAAGGTGAAGGAAAAAAGTAAACTATACATTATTATTGAAACGGCAAGTGGAATTGCATAATTTTTTAGAATCCACGTTCTAGTCTGGATTATTCATTAAACTTTTGAAGTGAGAGTCATCAGATTGCGTGAGATCAGTGAGTTATGAATTTCATTCGCGTGCAGAAATAGTGTTGAAAATTCGCCGTGGTTTATAACGCGCCGTGGTGGGTGGAAACTATTTCAAGTCTTTGGGTTCTTCATAACTCGCTTATATGAAATGAGATATGCGCATGCAGTAGAAGCTGGATGAATTAATCAGGCTAGGCAATCATAGGATAACACTATTCTAAATCCAAGAAAATTGTTGGAATTAGAGGGCGCGTAACCACCACGGTTTGATGAACGGCAACGACCAGCGTCAAGACTCCAGCGGCCTACCCGGATTATTCGCTCGGAACCTTTACTCCATAGCAGTTTTTTTTCAATATAAGGGGCGGTGCGAAAATAAATTGACATTTTTGCATCTCAGTTTCAGGCCATTTTTGAACCCATTTCGGTCGAGAAAACTTCCCAATAGCTCGCTATTGCTGTGCTTTCTTTCGGTCAAAACGCCCAAAACTGACCTAAATCTGAGCGCAAAAAATACGATGCTACGGATATCCTTTGAAATGCCAATTTATTTACACGCCGACCCTAAGAGTGGGTTAACACACCACTTTTCCAGTCGCAGTGATCCAGACACCATTCCCACACATTACTATGCATATCATAGACCCCCAAGAACTGAGTGGTATAGAGCAAGTGAATTGTTTCAACTAGCAGTCTGTCGGACTTAGAAAATCAATGGGTGAAAATCGTCAAATTGAGATCATTTTTGTCCAAATTTAAGGAGAATATTGTACCCCGTGGGATCAACGATGATTAGGACGAAAACGAGCCAAGAATGCGTTTTTCGTACCAGATTCTTTCTAAGTCCGACAGACTGCTAGGACGAAAAGTGAGGTGTGGGGCGGGAGAAATCATTCACTTTAAAAATAATTTTGACATGGCGTTTTCAAATATCCTCGGAAAGAAGTAGCCAAGAATTGCACATAGTTTATTGCTGACTCCGGGAACTAATAATCGTTGCTTAGACTTTTCTGCATTGTAAATTTTTTTGGCGAGATCTTCTGGGTTCATTCGTTTATGTTCATTGCTATTGTCCGGACTATATCGCCGAGCATGTTCGGTTCGAGTGGGACCGGGAAAGACCGTCAGTATATTTATATTTGGATGTAAAGAAATTCTTAAACTTCGCGCATAAGATGCTAATCCGTCTTTTGTTGCTGCATAAACTGTTGCACTTGGATAACTCACATATTTACTAAGCGAAGAAATGAATACCAAAGATCCACCATCTGTGAGCTTTTTTTGTTTGAGTAAAGATAACGTTATTCTGATGGGAGCCTGCAAATTGATGCGCAGAACGTTTTCTTGATTAGTAAGGTCTGAATCAATAAATCGTCCGGTACAATTAATACCAGCGTTGTGAATGAATACATCGATAGTTTTGCTCGATTCGAGTTTGGATTCTACGGTAGTTAAACCTGAATTTGTCGAAAGATCAGCCAATAAGTAAGTTGCATTTATGTTGTGCTTCTTCAGTTCAATTATCGTTTTTTCTGCCCGAATCTTATCCATATCTATGCCAATAACATCGTAGCCATTTTTTGCATACTGATGTGCTAACGACCTTCCGATACCATCGGCAAATCCGGTTATTGCACAAATGGGGCTCTCTTTTTTGGGTGACATCAAGAAATTTTCACGATCTGAAATATTTTTGAGTCGTTGCAGATTATCGATCAAAATCGGGAAAAAATGGCCTAAAATTCGAATTGATTTATTGGGTAAACCAATTGTCGCTTGTGTTGATTTTCTCTCAATTGCTTTTGCAATCTTAACTGCCGTATAACGGGCTGATGGAAATTTCTGCCAGTTCATGACAGATGTTGGAATTTCCATCTTAGAATGCATGCCGGTATGGGTAGCGCCCGGATGAATAATCATAACCTTTATCTGACCTTGCAATTCGGCCCGCAAACTGCGAGCAAATCCATCAAGCGCAGATTTTGTCGCGCCGTAAACTGCATAATTCGGGCAAGCAATATGTGAAACGACAGAACTGATAAAAATAAGCTTTCCATTCTCTTTTGATAAAAAAGGAAAAAGTTGGTGAGTCAAGGCCATTGGAGCCCAGACGTTCACCTTAATAAGGTCATTTACACTATCAATTGATTCATTATTGCGTCCATAATGTCCGATGGCAGCGTTATGAATGATGTAATCAATGCGATTAATTTTCAAATGTTCGATAAATTCAACAACTGGCCCAGAACAATTGGCCAATGATAAATCAGATTTACAATAATTTTTGGAAGTAAAAATAGTGGAGTCTAGATCAGAAATATTCTTCCGGCCAATCAGCACAAGATTTTGATTGCGAGAAAGATAATATTTTGCTAATGCCAACCCGATTCCGTCAGTGGCACCTGTGATTAGAATGGTATTACGCTTATTATTCATATTTTTAGAAATATTTTATTCCACTCCATGAATTATTAAACCATATGGTAATTACGTACTAATGAAAATTATAGAATATCATTCAATTAAAATTGAGTGTGTATTCAAAATGTGAGTGACAAATAGTAAATTGGCCATTCCTGGCTGAATAACATGTGCGCAGCCAAGAATGACCGCGTTACTTTAACTCAACCCGAGCATTCACCAGAGTCACTCACATTTTGAATATACACTCTTAAAATTTAACAGTACTCTTAAGTATGCCAGTAGAATATCAATTCAGTACCAGTGAGATTCAGAAAAAAATTGAAAAAGGTATTAATGAAATGCCTGCAATGTCACCTGCTGTGACCAAGATAATAGAGCTGGCAAATAAATCAGATGCCTTACCCAGAGACTTACTTTCTGTTATTAAACTGGACCCCGTAATGACAGGTAAAATATTAAAATTAATCAATAGTGTCTTATTCGCGCTCCCGCAGAAAGTTAATATTATTGATCAGGCTATTATTTTATTAGGGATGAATACCATAAAAAATCTGGCGTTAACTACTGCAGTTTCCGGGATGTTTCAAAGAAAGAAGTCAGGCGGGTCAACTCAGAAAATGGATGAATTGTGGCATCATTCACTCGGATGTGCAATTGCAGCAAAAGCGATGGCAAAACTCGCCGGAGTTCCTCGAAGTCAGGTTGAAGAATATTTTACGGCAGGGTTGCTGCATGATATTGGAAAATTGATTCTGGTCCAATCTGTTGCTGAAGATTATGAAATAATCGTTAAAGACGCAAATATGAGAGGTATGCAAGCTGTATTGTTAGAGGAAGAATGCTTTGATATTTCCCATGAAATTATTGGTCATACTTTAGGGGAAAAGTGGAATTTGAAACAAGATTTACTCGAAACAATTCGTCATCATCATAATCCGAATATTGACCAAATTTCCACAATGACAATGATAATTTACGCATCGAATTATTATTGTATGAAACATAAAATCGGATTTTGCGACAATGTCGGAAATACCACGATTGACGACAAAATCTGGGGATTATTAAAAATCAACGAGGAACAAGTTATAGATATATTTGATGATTTGCCCATCAAATTAGCTGAAGCAAAACAGATGATAAATTAATACCCGTTTCGTAAAATTATCATACTATGAAATGCTGACATTATATAGGCCATGTGTTCATGACAATGGTACTTTTTTCACGACTTAGCCTGATTAATTCATGGATTCGTCGCGAGAGCACTAAACCTTGCTCATAATAAATTGATTAGAGAAAATTTCACAATGAAAGTGAATTTTCATTCACTGAGATGTAAAATTGAGTTAATCGGCTTATTTGAGCAGAGATTATGGCTCGCAGCAGAATACTGATGAATTATTCAGGTTCGTAGT
>JAJFLO010000184.1 GCA_021772675.1 Verrucomicrobiota bacterium
GCCGATATTTTGGAGTTCAAGCTTGAGCTTGCTTATTTAATCCTTCAAAAAACAAAAACCAAGCTGAAGCTTGAACTCCAAAATATCGGCATCCATGACAAACTATACGAATTATTTATATATATTTAAGGAATCTAATGCTTAAAAAATATTCGCCCATAATTACTGCCTCACCAACGGGGCGGGTTGAACTTGTACCTACATTCCGAATATAAAAATTTTCAAAAAGTCATAAGCTATTTAAATAAATGCATTAACGACTTTTTTTGATCATGGTAAATTGCCGATTTTTGGCATTTATTGTCGAATTTGGCACTCAACCGAGGAAAGTCGGGCTAACGGGACTTTCGGTTATTTCTAACCCAAGTTTCCTCGATTGAGTTGTAAGTCATTGGTAATCAACGACGATATTTTTAAGTAACTACAAAGTCGTTGATTTTTTCGGCGTCAAATAGAATAAGTCATTGAAAATCACTGGAATTTTCTCAAATTGTCAAAAAAACGTAAATGAATCACTACAAAACCTCCACAATTACAGTAAAATGCGACTTTGCGAAATTCAACACAAAAAATATCAGATATAGTAACTACATTTCGGATGGCAAAATTTCTAAAAAGCTATAACTCATTTATATGAAGATATTAGTGATTTTTATGCATCATAGCAAATTGCCGATTTTTGCCATTTATTGCCGAGTTTGGCACTCAACCGAGGAAAGTCGGGCTAATTATACCCCGCCAGTAAACTGATGGTCTGCATTAGGTCCCGCAGGGACGATTTGAATATAGCCCTGCAATTCATTGCCGAGAACTTAAGCAAAAACCAGACCGAAATGAACACGAGCAACCCCACACCCGTTCAGACAACTTTTCAGAATGTATGGCATGCTGAACATTTTAATAAGAGCAGAACATTTCTAAATCATATAAAAAGAAGCGATGAGTCATGAAAAAAATATTTAATATCGAGACGGTGCCTAAATTAAGAATCAAGGCAATCTAGTCCTGATATAAGCGTAATTATCTTTAGAATGGCTGGATAAATCATAAATGGAAAGAGGGAATGTACAAAAAGATAGACACGCCCCTTGGTTTACGTTAAACGATCAATTATTGGGGCATGTTTGAATGCCTGAAGATACCGTGGCAACCCACATCGACGTTCCAGTTAGTGCACACGCATTGCCAAATGGCTGTAACACTTTGGCTTCATACCACGTGCCCGTCGTCAGCAGGAAGGCAATAAAGGCCGAACCATTCGAGCCATAATTCGCATTCGCCACAACGCTCCACGTGCCATTATTCGGACAATTACCGCTGCATTTCTTTATTTGCACATCCCGATAAGCGTCCAGGCTTGGAGGAACCAAGCCAGTCTTCATATCTAGGTGCTCAGACGCGACGAGGGATTGAAGGCTGACAAGACTAAAAAATAATGTACTGACCAACAAGGCCCGTTTGTACCATGACAGTTGACTAATTTTATTACCCATAATAATTTCCTTTTTGTTAAATGATTATTACTTGTTAACATTAATGAATTAACGAAACTTCCTTTATCAATGACTGTTACTATCGCGGTAAGTATTTCACCTCCTTCATGGAACATTCAAAATAACTTAGGCTATATCTGCGGTTCCGCTCAACCATATCAATTAAATTATCGACAAAGCTCAGCGCGAAAATGATCACTTTATTTTTACGCATCCCCTTAATACCATTGGGTACTACATAGTGTCAGTCCCGTAGAGAAAGCGGGATGAATACAAAAACTATCATGATACATTGTAACTGGAAATGCCAATTAATTTTTGCTCAGGCCCTTAGCGTCCCGGAAGGGTCTCAACGATACAAGAATTGTGTCATTTACTTCCTGCCTACCTATTTTCGAGAAAATCGCAATTTCGGCGGCTGCACTATATCGTGGTATATAATCGGCCTTAACTTTGACTATCAGTGGTAATTTTTCACCTGACTTTATTGAGATATTTTCGGGTATTGTGATCTCGAGGTTGCGGTTGTTGCATTCTACTTTTCCTACTTCCAGTTTTTTTTCTCCCATATTATGAATATAAAGTGTCTGCTCCTGAACTTTTAAACCCATTTGATCCGCTTTTGCGTTGAATATCAGTTTACGAGGTTGGACGTCCCATATTGGAGTAACGTTGGCGGTAAACCAAAATTCTTTTAAAGGATCTTTGCGATCATTACTAAAAAACGTAATACTTTTTTCTTTCTCTCCCGGCCGTCGCCCGTTCGCGTCAAAAGATATTGTCACTTTCGATACTTCATTGGGTGCAAGTTCCGATTTTTCCAATATACTTGCCGTACAGCCACAAGAAGCGTTTATTTGAGAGATTTTAAGTATGTCATCTCCAGTATTCATTATTTCAATTTCCCGAGATACGGTTTTTATATTGCTCACGTCACCAAAGTCAAACGTCCCTTCCACAAAGGTTAAAATTTGACTGATCCCAGATAAAGGCAATAAGATGTACAATAATACGATAGTTATATTCGGCATGCTTAATCTCCCTGTTTTTGCGGGTTATAATTCCTTCGTTATTTTTTCGATCTCTTCTTGTTCCAGATCCGATAAATTGTGCTCCATCCAATAAATCGCAAATTCCTTGTCGTATGCTTGCCAAATACTGGTTGTTTGGTGCAGTGCAACGTAACGCGTTTCGCTTTCGGGAAAGTGTTTCAACGCCCATATCGACGCTCGTTCAGGTTCCATACTGGCGAATTTATGGAGAACGGGAAGAAGACTTTGATTCCGAACTTTTGATTCCGGAAATTGCAGGATCCATTTTAAGGCAGCAAGTGGATCTTCTCTGGCCCATATCACCCCATTTATCGTGATCAGTCCCTGTTGCACTGGATCGTCGCTTAGTTGCGCCAGCCATTTACTCATGCCACTGAGATCCTTCCGACGCCACACCGGCATGATTTCCAGGAATATCCTGCCTCGGGACTGCATGCCGGGAAACATTTCCATTACCCACTCTGCGGCTTTCTCGGGTGTCTCAAGCATCGTTAAAGCGATGGTTTTGATTACGTGATATCTTATGTCTGGATCATCGATGCCTTCAGCCCACCGTTGGGCTGCCTGCAAGTCGTCTGTCACCCATTTTTTGGCTTTTTCTACCTGTCGTTGCAATCGCTTCTGGGGATCATCAGGAGTATTTTTCGTCGCAGTGTCCAGAGCCGAGGAGGCAGTTTCAGCGGCGAGTGGTTCATTCAACCGGTCACGACGCGATTCGTGGATTGGCTCACCCAACCGCCGTGATTCTTCCAGAGAGTTTTGAGGTGTTTGCTGCTCACCTCCGTTTCCGGAAATCGAAAGTGGGACCGGTTTACCGATGTCTGACTGAACAAACGAAGGTAGAGACTCGACGCCGTTTTGAACACCGACGACAGACAGTGCCATCCCGATGCCGATGCTGCAGATCATTGTTTTATATGCAAAATTTTTATACTTAACCATTCGAATTCCTCATTTTATATTATATTATTGCGGTTTCTAATCGGGTGCCGTGCAATCAATCGTCGAGTAACCTTTCTTTCACACTTTCAGGCAACGTAGACATGATGATCCACTCACGAGCCTGTTCGTAGTCGTTTATTTTCCAATCGTGAGTGACAATATCTAAACTGTCGTCACGCATCCCTGCATCGTTTAGTGACACCACCCAATTCGCCGCGGATTCCGGGTCTCCGCCGGCCCACTGCTGAACAGTTGAGCGAAGCGCTTCTTTTTGTAACGTTCTTCCGGGTAACTGAAGTGCCCAGTTGGAAGCGGTCTCCGGGTCATCTCCCGACATTGTCTGTGCAATTGTTAAATATACACTATCTCGAACGCGTTGGTCGGTGAGGTCGGCAGCCCAATTATAAAGCCCTTCTACGTCCGATCTGGACCATAACATAATCAAGTGGTCTTGATAGGCGTCAACGGGATATTCTGACTCTAACATCTTTCGAGCCCATGCGGCACCAATATTGGAGGGATCGGAATCCCTCAATTCCACGACGGCCCCGAGAGTCGCGCCTTCACGCGCGGGGCTATTTCCATCTAACTGATCGAACCAACTCATTGCCGCGTCGATGTCGTCTTTCATCCATTGTTTCGCGAAATAACTATAAGCATATGCGCGGTCTTTCCGTGGAAATTTTTCTAAAATGCTTACCGTTCCCGTTGGATCCAACTCAGCAAGCTTTATGCTAAGGGACTTAAGGAATATTTGACCTGGGCTGATTTCTCGGTCATCTTCCGCTTCGGGAAGGTTACGAAAAAATTCTACAGCCCCGTCGGGATCGTTAACAGCTAAGTATTCCGCTATCTCACTTATTGCCGTATAACGTTGTGCTTGATTACCGCTGGCAAACGCACGCGCAAGTTTCTCCTTTAATTCTACCAACCCCTCGTCGACAGTGAATTCGGATAGTGTCTGGTCGCGGGAATTGGAATCAGAAAATTGTGCTCCAAAATCGCCAGTCGCGCTTTCAACAGGTAGTAGCGATAGAGAAATACTCTCGCGATTCTCATCCATACCAGTGTCGCCCACGTCGGGGGGAAGCGTCGTAGACGTTCGGCCATCTTCCCTTCCTCTGTTTTGTAGAAATAAAAGAAGGCTGAAGAGACCAATCATGGTAACAATCCAAACAATATTTTTATGCATGATCCAATAAGTAGTTAAAGAGGGGCATGTGAACATGCCCCTCGGTTTACGTTAAACGATCAATGACTGCTGCATTCGGAACTGCCTGAAGATACCGTGGCATACCATGTTGACGATCCAGCCTGTTTACACTCGTTGCCAAATGGCTGTAACACTTTGGCTTCATACCAAGTATTTGTTGTCAGCAGGAAGGCCACAAAGGTCTCACCTTGCGAATCGTAACTCGTATTCGCTACAACACTCCACGTGCCATTTCCATCCGGACAATTACCGCTGCAATCCTTTACTTGCACATCCCGATAGGCGTCCAGACTTGCAGGACTCTTAAGAGTTTTCATATCTAGATGCTCACTCGCGAAGAGGGATTGAACGCCGGCAAGACCCATAAATAAGGCCGCAATTAATAATTTCTGTATCATATTATTTTCCTTATATTTTTTGATTTAATTAATGATTAAATAATGCTACTAAATAAATGACTTGTGTTGTTCGATTCCGATTATCACCTCCTTTATTTTTTATGATTGTAAAAATTGGCCTATGTTAACTGACCACTCGCAAAATCTCGGCTGACAGTAGATGGAACTTATTATAGGATTCGCATGTCTGTATCTACTCTTGTTGCCGAAAATTCGATCCTGCGACTACCAGTCCCATCCGGTCCGGATCGACGTCATCGAATTTACTCGGCTGTGTACTGAGTTTATTTTGTGTGATTAAACGGTCTCTATACAAAATGTTCCAGGTGATACAAAAAATTCGCTATGTGCCCCAGCATTGTTTTATTATAATTTGAAAATTTGTTAAGCCTTTTAGAATGTTTCGTGCCAATTAACCGATCTTTGACGAAAAATCATGAATATAAAGAGATTTTCACTATAAAAAATTTCTTCGATTTGAATGATACGGCGTTAACATAAGACCATTATGAACACTAACTATTTTTTTAGTTGTTCATGTTTCCTGACAAAAAGTTCAACATATTGAACAGATTAAATAATACTGTGTGCATGTTTATTTCTTAGGTAGGGGGTGACGTATAGATAGAGTGGAAAGCAAAAGTAAAATGGATTCTTGACCACTCGCTCCATACTCAGCCAATAACTCATTGGTTTAGTCCCGCGTATCACGGAACCGAATTATATTAACCACTCATGGCATTCGGGTCGGACCTTATATTAGATTTTCAATAGATCTTTTTCCAATTTTGCCAATCTCTTTGCCGACCCTTTGTCATTGCTTAATCGAATCTCCATTTTTTTGCACCCGGAACTCAATCCTCCTGTAGAGATTCCGCCAAGACGATTTGCGATTTCTGACATGCTATACCGCCCGCGGCAGTATTTTTGAGCAAGATACAGGTAATACCTGTCGGCCTTCATTATTTTTGCTGTGCCTTTCTAACAATTTTTCAGGGTTGACACCATAAAAATCCGATACTTTCCTGACCAAATCTTCAATATTCATTCAGGACAATAATTGATATGCCTGTCCACATTCCTTGCTTATCGCTGCTTTCTCTGCTGCCGAAGACAATCCGCGTCTCATCTGATCAACAAATCGATAATCACCTAATACGCTCCGAGCCGCCGCAACTTTAAATGGACTATCAATATTTTTTAGAAGATCTGATTCAACATACTCCGAATAATGTCTTTGCTGTTCCCGCACTCCCTTTCCCCAGCGCTTTAAGGTCGATTCTCTATCCAGACAGAAGTCAAGAAACAATTAGCTTTTTTTCTAAAGGAGTCATCCCGGAAAAATTACTCATTGTACCCGTTGATTTTGCTAAATCTGATCATCTGGTTCATTTCTGTCGTGGGACGGGAGAATTCTTGCTTAATCAGCCTATAAGCATCTACAATACCGTTAAAGGAGCAGAATATCTTGAGAAGCGTATTTTCGGGATTTGTCGCAAGTACCACATTTCAAAAGATCATATTCTTATTGGAGGTGAGGACCCACCGAATTATGCGTTTAATTTTATTCATCACCTTAAAAGTCTAACGAATGCGGATGGATACATTGGTTAATGGACTCCGTCGTCAGCGAGCAACTAAAGCTTTAGAGACAGCCAAAAAGATCAAACAATTAGCCGAAAGTGCTACTTCGGCCACCAGCAGATTTAATTAATTATAACAGCAAAAGTTTACAGACAAAGATCAAGCTTTTTCGCACCACCGCAGAAGCCATCTTTATGGAAGGAACAGAAATGGCCCGATCGTTGGTGCAAACTCCCGGTTTTTATCTAACCAGTTTTCCGGGAATTGGAGTCGTTCTTGGGGGCGGAATTGTGGCCGAATATGGTGGTTATAGGCATTGGCCTCCAGTCGATAATATTGCGTCTTATGCGGGCATTGTGCCTCGGGAAAAACAAACGGGTGGAATCGATAAAGCTCCATTAAAAGGACATTTGCCAATGGATGCCAACCGGATTCTTAAAAACTGGTTGCTGCAAGGAGCTTATCATGTTGGTACGACCAAACACCCGATGCGAAAAATTGATAGGAATGACGGTTCACATCGTCTTCTTGAGCACTATTGTCGGATTGAAAATAATGAAGGAAAATCCCGGCTTAGCACAGCAAAACTTCTTCTTGAAATCGGTCGGCGGATCGTCATGAATGAGCGCATTTATTTGCCTTCAGAATGGGGTCGTGAACCAGCCCCATCCGAAGAGGAGCTGTTTTTATATCTTGATGTTGTTAACAAGTCCCTCAATGAAAAATGGAAAAGTTATGATCTTTCCGGAATCAATGAGGATAAAAATTACTTGATACAATGGAGGAAATATTGCGATGAGTTAAAGCAATCAAGCAAAGAAATAATTTGGCATATTCACTTCGGCATGGGCAGGTTTAATAGTTTTTGATGTCGTGGCGATGCAAAGACGAGATGGCTTCCGCCGCGGCGGATCCATATACAGGAACGTCGTATATCTGACGCAGCTCGGGTCATAGAGCCCCGCCTGGCGTTAATCCGTAAGATGCATGAGAGCCGAACAAAGAGAGACTGGCTTCCTGTAAGGAAGCAATGACGCAAAGCGCAATGGCCACCTGAGAACCGGCTGTGTGAAGCTGAATACGCTTCTCCTTAATCCCGAGTTCGGTGTACAATACAGCATGGATTATCCATATCTCTGTTTTTAAGAGATCCAGGCAACGCCACACACATCACGAACAAATCTATCAGCAGTCAATAGGAGTGATTATGAAAATAAATAACAGTCTATATATGCCGACAAATATATACCACAAATAGCTCAAAAAATTTGGTTCTTCTCGGATATCTGTAAAAGAGAGAATTTTTCTTTAATCTAATTTGCTATAATACAAAACTGGTGACATAACACTCCCAAATTGATTAGTCAGTCAAAAAAAGGAGGAATTATGTCAACCAGTTTACTTTA
>JAJFLO010000185.1 GCA_021772675.1 Verrucomicrobiota bacterium
ACTATCTTTTTGCTGAGGTCCTCTTTAGAAGAGAAGTTTCCGCGTTTGAGAACTTTTCTGGCCAATATACCAAACCAAATTTCTACCTGGTTAAGCCAACTACAGTGTTTTGGAGTATATACAAACCGGATACGATGACTCGAATCACTCAAAAATTCCTCTCGTGTTTTAGTATTCTTAAGGATGCCCGACTTTTCCTTAACTTTAAGATTAAATGCGGGCCTGATGGGTATAAAGACTGTAATAGCGTCCCTTTTTATCCAATAATTCTTTGTGATTGCCCCGTTCCACGATTTCCCCTTCCTCAATAACCAGGATTTGATCCGCTTTTTGAATAGTGCTAAGACGATGGGCGATAACTATGGTAGTTCTACCTTTGAGTAACTCCGATAGACTATTCTGTATAAATAGCTCACTTTCAGTATCCAAATTTGACGTCGCTTCATCGAACATCAATATTTTTGGATCGGCCAATAATGCCCTGGCGATAGATACGCGTTGACGCTGTCCTCCGGACAATTTTACTCCTCGTTCACCAATAAGCGTTTCCAAACCATCATCAAACCGATCGGTAAATTCTTTGACATGAGCAGCCGTTACCGCATCTTGCAGTTGTTTCTCTGTTGCTGCAGGATTACCAAAAAGAATATTTTCACGTATCGTTCCCTCATATAAAAAATTATCCTGCAAGACAACACCAAGTCGCGACCGATAACTATCAAGAGTGACCGTTGATAAATCAATCCCATCAATCCTGACAATGCCCTCGTTTGGATTTAGAAATGACGCAGCTAGACCGGCTATCGTAGTTTTACCTGAACCTGAGGAACCAACAAGTGCGACAATCGACCCCGTCGGGGCTCTAAAACTAATATTCTTTACTATTTTATCGCCTTTCTGGTAGGCAAAGCTAACGTTTTCGAATGATATATCTCCCTTAAAATCATTAAGAATCTCAATTCTCTTTGTATCCTGATCTTCACGTGCAATTTCCATTAATTCCTGGGTCCTATCCAGACCGGCAAATGCCTCTGTCATCTGACTTCCGATATTGCCCATTTGTACGATTGGCGCTACCAATAAGGCTAAAAAAGAAACGAACGCGATCAATTCACCAACAGTCATTATACCATCAATGATCATTGCCCCTCCAAGCCAGAAGATACCAACGCCAGCAGATCCAATTAGCAATGTCCCTGCACTTTGTACAAGGCTAGTCGCAGTCAATGATTTCTTAACGTTTTGATAAATACGATCAACGCCCTTTTCAAAAACACAGATTTCAACGCGCTCAGCATTAAATCCTTTTATAACTCGAATACCTCCAATCGACTCAGTCAAACGTCCAGTAACATCTGCATTAATTTTTCCTCGTTCTCTGAATACCGGTCGAATATATCGAAAGGCCTTCAGAGACACAATACTAAATACGATTAACGGTAAAACGACATAAAGAGTTAATAGTGCGTTTATTTTAATCAGCAGCACCAACGCCAAAACGGATGTCAGCATTCCACCAAACAATTGCACCACACCCGTGCCTACCAAATTACGTACGCCTTCAACATCTGTCATGATACGCGATACGAGTTCCCCAGATTTCGTATTATCAAAATAATTAACAGGAAGAAAAATAATATGTTTTTGCACCTTCAATCTCAGTAGCGAAATTAAATGCTGAGCTTCAACACTTAGTAATCGAGTAAGGACAAACGATGTCACCGCTTGAATTACAATTGCAGCAGATACGGCCAACATGATCCAAGTCAATAAATTGGCATCTCCTTTGGTGATGACATCATCAATCAAAAATTTTGTCGAGCCGGGTAAAACCATTCCGGAAAGTCGATTTATGATAATCAGTATTAATCCCAGAGATAATAGTTTACGCCGCGGCCAAATAATGGTATTAAGTGCGATTTTTACTGTATCAAGAGATGGTTTTTTAGATTTTTTGGTGCGCATGGAATTTTGAATATAACACAGGTTTATCTATAAATATCGGAGTATAAAGATAACACTAACCCAGATTTCTCGCATTGCATTCTACTTTGTGATAGAATACCAAACGCGATTAGGTTTTCGACAGGTTTCTGTAATGTTTCTGCCTACAATGATAAACGAATGTCGGAAAATCTACTGCTGGCAGTATATATCACGTCATTTCATTTTGCCTTGACTAGCGGATTCTGCGTGTCTCAACCCACCATCATTCGCTATCCAGCGGTAAAATACTGAAATGACGTAATCTAACCTGGATTATTCATAAACGTTCTATTACAAGTCATTATATCACATAATATCAACAAGTTATAAAGTCCTACGGGTTCGAAAGAGTTTCCACCACGGCGGATTTTCAACACTATTCTCTCCGAGCTGTAGGCTCTACGAGCTGGAAGCCTGCACACGTATAATATTCATAACTCATTGATTTCACACAATTTAACAACCCTCATCACAAAATTTCATGCATAATCCAGGCTAAGTTCTCTCGTTACGAAGATGGTGAGAAAAGCATGTTAGCAGTCTGTCGGACTTTGGAAATCGTTGCGAGAAAATCGTCAAATTGAGAGCATTTTTGTCCAAATTTGAGGAGAATATTGTACCCCGTGGGATCAACGATAATTAGGACGAAAACGAGTCAAGAATGCGTTTTTCGTACCAGGTTCTTTCTAAGTCCGACAGACTGCTAGGGGAGGACTCCACCCTAGCTATTCTATTTCAGAATTTAATGATCAATGACAACGTGTAGCTTTCAGCCTCGGGTTCATCTGATATGGTCTCCTGATGAGTGCCGTTAGGAAGATAGGATTTATATGACAGCTGGTCGAAATCAGCTTCCCGATAGGACAGCGCAATACTTACGGTTTCGCTAATGTTTGAGCTGATTCCATATCCAATAACGGTTCCACCGACCCATTCGGCAAAATCAAGACTGCTCGTGACTGGTGAGTCCTTTTTTTCCTCGACATATCCCTGTTGCAACCCAAGCTCAAATAAGATATTTATAAATCTATGTAAATGAACTACCGAAACGACGCTCAGCCCTACATTGTATTCAATACTGTAACGAAAATTAGCTGGCTCGTTTGGAAGAAAAAGAGCCCATTCAGAGTCGTTCCAGGAACCTCGCGCCTGAAATCGTGTGGAGAAAAAATTACAAACTTTTTTTTCGTAGCCACCAATGATTCCAAGCTCCGTGCCGTCACTACGATTGACGAACTGTATATTTGGCGCTCCAGTGCGAAATGTGTAATCTGGAAAAAATTCATGATTTACTTCTCCGACTTCTGCACCCACATACCAACCTTCAGCCAGCGCCATACCCACGCTAAAATTACACACGACGATACAAATCCAAAAGTAATATTTCATAACACCCGATCCTTTTTTGAACTTAACCGGCTTCGCCGGAGTTTTTGTTTGCAAATAGTAACGACTTAGAATACAAGTGCTTATATAATAAAATCAACGCAAAACACGGACGGGGTTAGGTTTGTAGTCCCGTCTTCAGGCGGAAGTTTTAACGACGCTTCAGCTAGTTTATAGCACCTATCGACTCGCTAAAGCTCATCGGAGACTTCCGCCTGAAGACGGAACTACAAACGCACGCTCCTCTAGGATAATGATTTCATTAAATATGTACTTTTAACGCAATTATAACCACTTAGAATTCAAATTCCTATACTATCAAGTTAGAATGAAAAACATACATGAGTATGCTCTTCAAAACGACACGATCTATTGATTGTTAACACGTTTTTTCAACCTAATTCATAAACACTTTTCCGCACAATCCTATGCCGGAGATCTTTACATAGATTAATCCGATTGACTAAGAAAAGCAACGATCCGTAGTGGTGCCCCACTGCCACTTTTAATTTTCATTGGCAGTGCAAACACTATCGCTCCTTTCGGTGGCAGTTTGTCAAGATTAGCCACATTTTCAAATCCAGGAATATTTTTCTCAAACAGGATTTGATGGGATTTATAATCCGTTGATTTACCGAAATCAATACTCGGTGTGTCAAGTCCCACCGCTTTGATATCTCGCTGTGTTGCTAAGAAAACTGCGGCTTTCGGATGAATTCCCGGGAATTTTAATTCCTTTACTCCTTCGGTTCCACGTTTACTGGTTCCCATATATTTGGCTTTATCCGGCCACAGTTTACCTGACCCTGTATTAATTAACACAATACTGCCAACCGGGATTTGACCATGGTTTTTTTCCCACAATAGGATATCATCAACCGAAATTTGATAATCTCTGTTTTTCATCGTCTTCGCTGCTACATTAATGACAATGGCATTACCAACCAATCGTTCAACTGGAATTTGTTCAACAGTATGTTTACCCTCATAAAAGTGAATAGGCGCATCGATGTGGGTTCCACCGTGTTCATCCGCCATATAACTATAGGCACTATAAAAATATCCACCTTCTGTAATGCCTTCAAAAACGGTATTCATTCTGAAGGATTTAGCGGTTGGCCAGTAAATGGTTTCTTCTGAAAAATCATAGGTCAAATCAATCCATTTTCCCTTTGAAAAATCAACGGCGAACGCTGTATTTAATACAAGTAGGCAAGTGAATAGAATGGTTTGAAAAATTAAATTTTTTTCTGGTTTCATTATTATCATTTCCATTTTATAATTGAAAATCATTTCCTTTATGATTCACAATCAATTGCTGGTTTAGCCTGAATAATTCATAAACTTTTTATTACGAGCCATAATATCATGCGATATCAATTGGTTACAAAATTATCCGGGTTCGAAATAGTTTCCACCTACCACGGCGCGTTATAAACCACGGCGGATTTTTAACACTATTCCTTTACGTGGATAAAATTCATAACTCATTGATCTCACGCAATCTAATGACTCTCACTACGAAAGTTTATGAATTATTCAGGTTAGAGAATGATCAAAAAAGAATTTTAATGTTATAACTTTTTTATATAGCCTATTTTGCAAGATTTAAAAGAATTAACTCTGCACTTTAACACTATATAAGCTCGTTGAGCAATTAACATAATTTTATATTTTTATTGAATTTATTTTTTTGATAGATTAACCTAGCAGTCTGTCGGATTTTGGAAATCATTGCGAGAAAATCGTCAAATTACGAACCATAATATCATGATATATCAATGGGTTACAAAATTATCCGGGTTCGAAATAGTTTCCACCACGGCAGATTTTCAATACTATTCCTGTACGCGGATAAAATCCATAACTCATTGACGTTGCTAAAAATGTTGAAGCCATTATGAAAATAGATAATTTAGAAAATAGGTTGTTTATTTGGGTCTTGATTCTGTGCTCTACAGTGGGGCTTGCTACCGGTATGTGGATTGTAAAGATGGAGGAGCGACGTGCTATTCGCGATACCGGCCGGCGATTGGAATTAATAAGCAGTAGATATGCCTCCAAAGCAAAGGAAAAGATTAAAGATAAGGTGAATTTGGGCATAAGTGCGAATAAAATTGTTGCTCAAGCCATTACAAATCCTTTACAGTTTTTTGCGCCGAATGATGTCCCTAAATTAGATATTGGTAAGGATATGTCCATTCGAAGTTCAGACATGAATTCAGGCGCGTTTATATCGAAGCATACAACAATTACACCGGAAATCGAACGTATTTTTACTCAGACAGAATTGATTTGGAAATATGCAGCTCCCATTGTAAGGGAAGAATTTTATAACTTCTACTTAATTACCAAAGATAATTTTATCCGAATATCACCTCCTGAGAGGGCACTTGAAGTTGAAGCAGAGCATGATTTTGCGCAAGATGCAGTTTATGCTACAGCTGCACCCGAAAAAAATCCAAACCGAAAACATGTCTGGACTCCTGCTTATTATAACTCCCAAAGAGAAAAGTGGCTGGTCAGTTTAGTTATCCCAATCTACCAGAATGATCTGTTCTTAGGGGTTTCCGGATTTGACTACATCATTGATGATCTACTAAACTCCATTACAAGTCTTTCTAAATTTGAGGGTTGGGGAAAAGCATTTATTTTTGATGATTCTCGAAATGTCATTATACATCCAGATTATATGGAACAGATTATTGAAAAACAAGTGAGTATGAATACGCTGCTGAATTCAAGCGAAATCCCAGATAAAGGACTTATTGAATTTATCAATAGAGTGAACACTGGCGGTGTACCCTTTGGCTCAGTTTCTGAATTCAAGGAATCTGGTCGGAAGCAATTTGTCAGTGTGCAGCCAATAAGTGATCTTGGCTGGAATCTAGTCGTCTACAGTGATTCCACCATTATAAAGAACGAATTTGAGTATCTGCAAAGAAACATTCTTCTCGCATCACTTTGCCTGGCAATATTGCTGGCATTAATCCTAAGAGTTGCTCTACGTAAAATTGTTCTAAACAGGATTCATGAGCTTACTAATGTTGCACAACAAATCGGTGAAGGTAGGTGGAATAGTCCTCTTCCTGATATTCGTGACAATGAATTAGGCACCCTCACCCAAGTATTAGCGGATACTGGGATGAAATTACAGCAACGGGAACGAGACCTTGAAAATGAGCGGCATAAGCACTTTGGCCAACTTGTGGACGGACTAACTGGCAAATTTTTTTATTTTACATACGATAAAAATAAAACCTTTACCCATGTAAGCCCATCAATTCAGAATATCTTAGGATACACACCTGAGGAGTATTGCCGCAACTATCGGTCATATATGTCTGAAAGCCCATTAAATACAGATGCCCGGGAAAAAGGACAATTAACTCTACAGGGGAAATTGCAGGGACCTTATGAACTTGAAATCAAGGGTAAGGGAGGTCGCCTGCGTCGATTGGAAACCTACGAACGTCCAATCAAGAATGAAGCTGGCGAGGTCGTTTCAGTTGAGGGAATGTCATGTGATATTTCTGATCGAGTTGAGGCCATGGAGAAATTTCGGGGACTATTGGAATCAGCGCCTGACGGCATGGTAATTATCAATAAAGACGGAAAGATATCCCTCATAAATGCACAAACAGAACGATTATTTGGTTACACTAGAGAAGAACTTATTGGCAACGATGTAGAAATGCTTTTTTCGCAGCAATTTCAGACTATCGATAATGTGAATAAAACTGGATTTGCAGCCAATGCTAATGTTCGTCATACTGAAGTGGGGATGGAGCTTTATGTCTATCGAAAAGACAACACAACATTTCCAGTTGAGATCAGCTTAAGTCCCATTGAAACAGAAGATGGTGTCATCATATCAGCTGCAGTACGTGATATTACCGAGCGCAAACGGTATGAAGAAGAGTTGAGAATTGCGAAAGAACAAGCTGAAACGGCGAACAGTATTAAGAGTGATTTTGTGGCAAATATGTCCCATGAAATTCGTACACCAATGAATGCCATTCTAGGGTTTACTGAAATTTTGGGCGGATTGATTACAGACGTTAAGCAGAAGAATTATCTAACCGCAATTCAGACCAGTGGGAAGTCACTTCTTGGTTTGATAAACGACATACTCGATTTATCAAAAGTGGAGGCTGGCAAGCTTGAATTGGAATATACAGCCATTGATCCTCGTAACGTTTTTAAAGAAATAGAACAGATATTCTCGCAAGCCATAGCAGAGAAAGGTTTGAAGTTAAATATTGAGTTTGATGAAACACTTCCAGATGCAGTTATACTTGATGAAGTCCGGCTACGCCAGATTTTGCTAAATTTAACCGGGAATGCGATTAAATTTACTGATGTTGGGTGTGTTCAGCTAATCGTAAAATGCAACCATGGCGATGATGAAGAAACATTGGATTTGGTCTTCATAGTGAGGGACTCTGGCATTGGCATTCCGGAAAATCAAAGGGAATCTATTTTTGGTTCTTTTGAGCAACAACAAGGACAAAGCCATGCAAAATATGGTGGGACGGGACTTGGCCTGGCCATTACAAAGCGCTTGATTGAGATGATGAATGGTGAAATTTCCATTGCCAGTGAAGTTGACAAGGGAAGTGAATTCCATGTAACACTCACAAATGTACGCATTGCCACCGCATCTGAATTGAATAATTCAAGCCCGGCATTTATTGATGTGAATACGATTTCATTTGATCCTGCATCAATACTAATTGCTGATGATCTTGAGGTAAATCGCAATTTAATCAAGGGATATCTTGACTGCTATAACTTAAATCTGATTGAGGCGGCAAATGGCGCAGAAGCAGTAGAATATGCCAGCATACATCACCCTGATTTGATTCTTATGGATCTAAAAATGCCGGTGCTGGGAGGTTTTGAAGCCTCACAAAAGATCAGAGATGACAACACCATAAAAGCCATTCCTATTATTGCTTTAACAGCATCGGCGATGACACATAATGAAGACGATCTCAAAAGATTGTTTAATGGACTATTACGGAAACCTATAAGTAAAAATGAGGTAGTGGTAGAACTTTCCCGATTTCTCAATCATACGACTACTGATTCTAATATTAAAACTGAAATTTCAGAAAATGTTAACAAATCACCGATCACAAGCGATAAAACTATATCGAAGGAAATAATCGATAGATTGCCGGAACTTGCGGATTTATTAGATGGCCACGATGGCAATTGCCGAGGATTGATAAAGTCTCTTTCTATCAATGAAATTGGAGCGTTTGCCGACGATATGACCAAAACCGGAACTGAATTTGGTTATGTTCCACTCGTTAATTGGGCATCGAAGCTCAAAGGACAGTCGGATATGTTTGACCTGGCTGGGATGCGTAGAACACTGGAAAATTATGTAAGTGTTGTTGCTAACATTCGATCGTTGATAAATTCCTAAAATATCAGAACCAGACATTTGAATCAGGAATCACCGGGTATGGTTGATGCTATGAACGACCTTTTAAGGCCCCTTCACATAGGAAATAAAAAATATCAAAACAACAAAAAATACAGGTCCATCTAAAGAAAAATATTGCTATGCAGAAAGTCAGATAGAGTAACCGAATTATGGAAAATACAACGATCCTGGAAAATTGCAGCTACCGAATACTTATTGTCGATGATACACCCAAAAACATTCAGCTGCTCGGCACAATATTGAGGAACGAGGGTTACCAACTTAACGCAGCAGAAAACGGTTTACAGGTATTTGATGTCTTAGAATCAGTTACTCCTGATCTTATTTTACTTGACGTTATGATGCCGGAAATGGATGGGTTTGAAACCTGTAAACGACTAAAAGAATCGGCATCGACATGTGACATTCCTGTCATTTTTTTAACAGCAAAAAACGAAACCGACGATATTGTTAAAGGTTTTCGACTTGGTGCAGTCGACTATGTCTCCAAGCCATTTACTAAAGATGAATTATTAGCACGCGTACAATCCCATCTGACCATACGTACGCTGCACAAAGAGGTAGAGAAACAACGTATTGAACTTGCACACGACCTTAAAATCACACAGCAATTATTTAATGAAGCATCCAGTCGAATTGATGGACCATTACTAGGAAATAGTGACCTGGTTCGTAAAATTAGAGATCAGATTTTTACCTGTTCTAAAACCGATAATCCATTACTTATCAGTGGATTATCAGGTTCCGGAGATGAAGCGATTGCACGCGCTATTCATCGCGCTTCTCCTCGAAAAAATCAGGCATTTATTTTTGTAAATTGCTTACAGCACAAATCTGAGAAAGAGTCTAACCTATTTACGGTGAAGGCAGGCGAAAAAGGACCTCATGATGAGATTGAAGTAGGAATGATCGATTTGGCCAACAATGGCACTTTGTACCTCTATGAAATTCATCATTTGTCTCTCAAACTTCAAGAAAGACTGGTGAAAAATCTAATAGAATCGGGTAATAAAAACAACCATAGTGATCAAGAAAAACCGGATATTAGGGTGATAATCTATACATCACAAGACTTAGCAAGCTCAATTCAAAATTCTTTAATAAATTCAGATTTATACAATTTTTTCAATAAAAACATCATTAAAATTCCTTCACTTCTTGAACGCCGGGACGATATACCGACTTTAGTGAATTATTATCTAAATTATCAGGCTAAAGAACTCGGCAAAAATATCGAAAAAATTTCTGATAAATCAATGAAATGCTTACAGGATTATGTCTGGCCGGGAAATATTCGGGAACTACAAAACGTTATTGAACGTTCAGTGTTAGTAGCGACTGAATCCATTGTTGAAGTCAATGAAGAATTGCTCAACAAAGGAACTCGGGTGGATCGCTATCGGTTAGTAAAACAAATTGGAGAAGGCGGAATGGGAGAAGTTTGGAGTGCCAAACATCAATTGCTTGCCAGACCGGTGGCATTAAAATTAATCCAAACGAGTCAGAGCCAAAATGACCTGCAAAAGAAAGCGGCTCTGATACGGTTTGAGCGTGAAGCTCAGGCAATCGCCAATTTACAATCTCCTAATACGATCAAATTATTTGACTACGGCGTGTCTGATCAAGGTGCATTTTATTTTGTGATGGAACTTCTCTCAGGCATGGACCTCCACAGCATGGTCTCTCAGTTTGGAGCCATGAAAGCAGAACGCGTTGTCATGCTTCTCAAACAGGCTTGCCGGTCATTAATGGAAGCACACGATATTGGATTTACGCATAGGGATATTAAACCACAAAATCTTTTTGTCTGCAAATTGGGCTGTGAATACGATTTTCTGAAAGTATTAGACTTTGGCGTTGTAAAACATGAGGAACACATGGAGGAAGATTCGCAGATAACCCACGAAAAAGAAATCCCGGCGACACCGATAACAGTCGCTCCCGAAATTCTAACAGGAGGAGATGTTGATGCACGGTCAGATCTATACTCTCTTGGATGTGTTGCATATTGGATGCTTACGGGAAAACAAGTATTCACTGGGAAAAATGTTATGGAACTTCTAATGCATCATGTATCGACAAAACCATCAACTCCATCCCGGGTCATTAAGATGAAGATTCCTGAAAAATTGGACACGGTTGTTCTCGCATGTCTTGAAAAGGATAAAAGGGATCGTCCACAGACAGCTGCTGAACTATGGGAAATGTTTGATGAGGTAAAATTTTCCAATAACTGGACCCAGACACAGGCAAAACAATGGTGGATTGACTTTATGCCCAAATATGTTGATCAGAAAAAAGAAAACAAAATGACACCGACAAAAACGTATCACCATATAGATAAAACTGAAATTATATCTTTTGATGAATAAAAAATCGCCATGCAAAAAAGATTCTTAAAATTTCTGTAAATGTATATTCAGTATTCTGTTTATTCCCAATAAATATCAATAATAGTATACTGCAAGCAGTAGGTTTTTCGACATTCGTTATTCATTTCAAGCAACAATTTTACAGAAACCTGTCGAAAAACCTGATGGCTGTCGGTATAAAGGTAAAAAAGTCGATACCACTTCACCCACAATCTTGAATTCGTACGATACTATTAGTCAGGGTAAAATCTGTTTAAGAAATAAGCGTGTTCGTTCATGGTGTGGATCGTTGAAAAATATATGAGGTATATTCTCTTCTATTATCTGACCTTCATCCATGAATATTACCCGATCTGCGACCTGTTTTGCAAAGCCCATTTCATGAGTAACAACAATCATCGTCATTCCCTCTTCGGCAAGACTAATCATCACATCCAAAACTTCCTTGACCATTTCAGGATCCAGCGCCGATGTCGGCTCGTCGAAGAGTAAAACTTTTGGATGCATACATAAGCTGCGGGCAATAGCTGCACGTTGTTGCTGTCCACCTGAAAGCTGTCCGGGATATTTATGCGCCTGTTCAACAATACGAACACGCTTAAGATATTTCATAGCAAGGTCTTCAGATTCGTTGGCGGAATGTTTTTGTACCCACTTGGGACCTAGTGTTAAGTTTTCCAGAATCGTCATGTGAGGGAATAAGTTGAATTGCTGAAAAACCATTCCCACTTCAGCTCGAATCTGGTCGATATTTTTCATATCATTTGTTATTTCAATGTCATCGACAACAATCCTGCCCCGTTCATGTTCTTCCAATCGATTAATGCAGCGAATCATCGTTGATTTTCCAGATCCGGATGGCCCACAGACGACGATACGCTCACCTTTATGGACTGCCAGGTTGATATCCTTAAGAACGTGAAAATCTCCAAACCATTTATGCATGTTTGTGATTTGTATTATGATTTCACTATCTGAATTTTCCACTTTTTTTAACCTTCTCGTTCTTTTATGTTCAACTTATTTGTCGACAATTCCTTAGAGTCTATTCAAAAAAGCAGCGCATCTGCCCCTATGGGCGCGAACTCTTTCATTCAATTTCAATTTTCTTAATACAAATCCGATGATGCTATTGCATCAAACTCGGCATTTTAAATTGAAATCATCTAAAATAGCCTTGGCTTTAGATCTGGAACCTTTATCAATAGCCTCGATTTAATTCCTTTTCTATATTGATACTGAAACGGGACATCGAAAAACAGAATGTAAAATAAATTACCGCAACAAATATATAACCTTCACGACTAAATCCCAACCACTCAGGATTTGCTAACGATGCCTTGGTGGTTGCAAGCAAGTCAAAAAGAGCGACAATTACCACAAGGGATGTATCTTTGAACGTCGAAATAAAAATGTTCACCGTTGAGGGGATGACAGTTTTCAATGCCTGCGGTAAAATAATTAATCGCATCTGCTGGAAATAACTTAGTCCAAGTGCAGAAGCCGCTTCATACTGCCCTTTTGGAATTGTCTGAAGTCCACCCCTGACAGTCTCGGCGAGGTAAGCGGCAGCAAATAGAATGATGGCGATTTGGGCACGAAGCAGTTTGTTGATAACAACACCGTCTGGCAGGAATAATGGGAACATGACAGATGCCATGAAAAGAAGACTAATTAAAGGAACACCACGTATCAGTTCTATGTAGCCAACGCAAATAGCCCGGATTCCAACCATTTTTGAACATCGCCCCAGAGCCAAAAGGATACCCGCAGGATATGCGAAAAGAATCCCTGTTACAGACAAAATTAATGTTAAGGGTAATCCTCCCCACCTATCGGCGGTAACTGGAGTCAATCCCGCAATACCCCCTTTCATTAGAATGGCCATTCCCAGAAAAGTAACTAACCATAAGTACATCAGTTTACGGTTCCACCAATTTTTATTAATACTAACCAAAGTTATGATTCCAAAAAGAAGTATCGCCAGCGCTGGTCGCCAATGATGTTCGAAAGGATAGAAGCCAAAAAGAATAAATCGAAAATTATGAACAATAAATGACCAGCAGGCACCATCACCCAGTCGGCATTCTTCGGCAGGAATGTTCCAGTGAGCATTAATAAAAAACCATTTAATCAATGGCGGGACAATCAGCCAAAGAGTATAGAGGCAAATTGCGGTCAGTACGGTATTAAACCAGCTGCTAAATAGATTCCTATTTATCCATGCCCCCCACCCATTTTTCATTACGGGTGGTCCGATAATGTCTGTTACTTCATTGTTTATCATAAAAACATTCAACTAGGTGTTATATTGACGAACGGCATCAACAAATTTAATTACGTTTTCAAAATTATCTTTCTGTTATACCAATTCATAATAATGGAGGTTACCAAGCTAAAAAAGACATAGAGTACAATGATCAAACCCACACCCTCAATTGCCTGGCCCGTTTGATTGATTGATGTATTCGCAATCGACACAAAATCCGGATAGCCTATGCCGACCGCAAGGGAACTGTTTTTGGTTAAATTCAACATCTGATTGGTTAAGGGGGGAACAATTGCCCGCATTGCCTGTGGTAAGACGATGAATCTGAGTATCCTCACCTTACCAAGCCCAATGGCCATCGCCGCCTCAGTTTGGCCTTTATTCACAGATTGAATACCGGATCGTACCACCTCAGCGATAAACGCTGAGGTATATAGAATGAGCCCCGCCATTAATCCACCAAATTCAGGTGAAATTGATGCACCACCGCCAAAATTAAAACCTCCTAGTTTCGGTACATCCATCAATATGGGCGATCCGCCGATAATCCAAATCAATAAAGGAACACCAAAGATTAATAGCAGATATACTGGCGCTTTTGGAACGGATTCACTGCTTAACCAACGTTTTTTAAGGACGAACATGTGCAAAATCAAAACAACGAGACACACTAGTATAAACGATGCCGCAATAACTGGATAAACAGGATGCTCGCCTAGTATTGGAAAATAAAGGCCTCGATTGGTCAAAAATACACCTGAGATTGGATTCAATGCATTTCGAGGGTGAGGTAAAAGTTCAGTAAATAGTGAGTAAAAGAAAAAAAGCTGGAGAAGGAGCGGTATGTTTCTGATTAATTCTATATAAATAGCAGCAATTTTTGCCACCAGCCAGTTTGTTGAGAGTCTGGAAATGCCAATAACGGTGCCTATGACTATTGAAAAAGCGATTCCGATCAGCGAGACCTTCAATGTATTGAGGACTCCGACCATAAGCGCTCGTAAATAAGTGTCTTTTGCAGAAAACCTAATTACAGATTCACCAATATTAAATGAGGCTTCACGAGTAAGGAAATCGAAGCCAGTTGCGATGGATTGTTGTCTTAAGTTCTGTTGAGTATTATAGAAAAAAAAATATCCGATTCCTATAACCAGACTGATGACAACCACCTGAAAAATTATAGAATTCCTGAACTTATTATTCAATGATAAACCTATTTATTGCCGTTTCTTGATCAAAGCGTTTTTATTTGGTGATTTTTGATCAGTCAATTAATCCAACCTGACCTATATTCAATCTAATGATTTATAGCGCGAAATAATTCATTATCTAAGTGGTAATGAAGCCATGCTTACCCATAATAATTTGGGTTTAACCCGGATTTCTCAAAATACTTCTATTACAAAAACGTATATCACCTAAATTCAAAGATTTAACATGTCTCGCGGACTTAATTGTGTGTAAAAATTCAGTATTATGTTGAGCTCAACATAATACTGAATATTTACCTGTCATTCGCTCGTATAGCAGTCTGTCGGACTTTGGCGTCGTAACGAGAAAATTGATAAATTTTGGCCATTTTTCCACGGATTGGAGACGAATATTAGACATATTTACCGACAGCCATCAGGATTTCGACAGGTTTCTGTAAAATTGTTGCCTGAAATGAATAACGAATGTCGAAAAACCTACTGCTTGCAGTATACCGAGAACGATTATCGAATTGGTGGCGCGTATAAAATGCCACCTTTTGACCATAGTTGATTAATACCTCGATCAAGTCCCAGTGGTGTGTTTTCCCCCACGTTACGCTCAAATGACTCACCATAATTCCCAACATGTTTAATAATGTTGTATGCCCATCTATTATTCAAGCCGAGTGATTTGCCTAAGCCTGCAGTCACACCTAAAAGTCTTTGGATTTTTGGGTTAGTGCTTTTAAGCATTTTATTGACGTTTTTTGAAGAAACCCCCAATTCCTCGGCATTAATCATTGCGTAAATGCTCCATGAGACAATATCAAACCATTGATCATCGCCCTGGCGTACGGCAGGGCCCAACGGTTCTTTAGAGATCGTTTCCGGAAGAATTTTAAAGTCACTTGGATTTTTGGCAATAGTTCGGTCCGCTGCCAGGCCCGAAATATCCGCGGTATAAACATCACATCGGCCAGCAAAAAATGCATTTATCAACTCATCTTTACTCTCAATAACGACCGGATTATAACTCATCTTGTGAGTGCGAAAATAATCGGCAACATTCAATTCTGACGTTGTCCCGGGTTTAACACATATGGTCGCTCCATCCAATTCCAAAGCACTGTTGACACCGAGTTTCTTACTGACAAGAAATCCCTGTCCATCATAATATATCGCCGGTGCAAAATTTAATCCCAAGGCGGTGTCGCGCTGAAGAGTGTGAGTCGTATTTCGTGCAAGAATATCAACCTCCCCGGATTGTAACGCAGTAAACCGTTGCTGAGAGTTGAGAGGAGTAAATTTAACTTTGGACGCATCACCAAAAACAGCTGCGGCAACCGCACGGCAACTATCAACATCCAGCCCCCGCCAGGTTCCTTTGCTATCGGGCATGGAAAATCCAGCCAACCCCGTATTCACGCCGCATTGTACAAAGCCTTTTTTCTTTACATCATTAAGAGTACTGCCGCCGAAAACATCGGAGGAAACACACAAACCGATTGATATGATTATTATGGATAATTGATGTAAACGATTTATTCTATTGTCTAAGCTGTTGTAAGTCATTTTTCTCCTTTAGATTTCATTGTTTGTTGTTCATCCTGCCGATTAAAATTTAAATTAACATTGGATCAATGTTTTATTTGAGTATTCTCAGTTGCGTGGATAGGCTGTTTTTTAATGGACAGGGGTTGACCTTTTGTTCCCACATAAAAAACAACAATAACGACGGGTTGATCGGTGTTGTTACTACCAAAATGCCACTTATCAACCAACTCAATCAAAACGTCACCCTGTTTGAGATTCAAGACCTTTCCATCTTCGGATTCAACCGTAAGCTCTCCCGACACCATATATCCGGCATTAATCATGGGGTGCTTGTGCAAAGGTAACGTTGTATGTGGCGGAATGGTAATTCTCAGTACGGTTACTTCTGTTTCTTTCTCCGAAAAGT
The DNA here is from genome assembly GCA_021772675.1 of Verrucomicrobiota bacterium. Classification (GTDB taxonomy): domain Bacteria; phylum Verrucomicrobiota; class Lentisphaeria; order JABSQK01; family JAJFLO01; genus JAJFLO01. The sequence goes on from JAJFLO010000185.1 coordinate 16,625, forward strand.
CAGGAAGTGATGTTCCGTCCCACATTTTGTCTGATTTAACTAAAACCTCAACTTTCACATCTGCAGCAGAAAGTCGATTGAATGATGCTGTAAATATCAAAACAAAAAGTGTGAATAGAATTCTCATAATATTAATTTTCCAGAAATTGTTATTCGTTAACTTAAACGTTGTGTGAATGTCCGCAAACCCGGTATGTCCGCCGAATCAAATTGTGACTATGTATCACTGTAGTCTATTCCCAAATATTCGAAATTAGAAATGGTTTGCCAATACTGGTAATATATTGAAAGGTAATTGAACCAATGACCTAAATCAATAAATTTAATAAAAAGAGATAATTGCAAAAGTCTATATATCTAAATAGATGCTCGTGTTATGCTACCCATTTCCTCAGAATACAAAGTTAAAATCCACAGCTTTATTAAGGCCTATCTTATCCTTCATACTTCGTTTAGAAATAGGGAATAATAATATGAGAACCATCGTTTTCCATGTCATATAGATGAAATTCAATTGCGTCTCGAATTATCATTTTTTCTTTCTACTTTGATTTCAAAGCATCTGAACAGCCTGATAAACCTGGAATTTTGGCACCAAATGGAGAATTTTATTTTTCAAAAATACAATTGGATATTTGATTTTAGTGTCCCTACCTTTTTTGAAATTACTTTTGGGCGTTTCTGAGAATATCAATGTCGGGCTTACATACTACCGTCACAGTACCCAGTCTCGGGATAGCCATCATCCAGACAAGGTATATCACCTAAATTGATCGCCTGGGCCATCTGGTATAATATTTGCTAAAGCTCATATAACTTGACTTATAAAAAGCGTAAAAACTCTGAGAATATTTTTCCAATTTACGAAGAATGAACCTGCTGATCTACTTCCTAGTATTTCAACATTGAAGTATTACTTGTTATACTGCAAGCAGTAGGTTTTTCGACATTCGGCATTCATTTCAGGCAACAATTTTACAGAAACCTGTCGAAAACCTGATGGCTGTCAGTATATATTCATCTCAACAACCGTAGATTTTGAATTCAAAAGAAACAAAACAATCAATCAAAACATCTTTTCGGAAAATTCCGAAATCTCGATGACAAGTACCATAAAGCGTCTTTTTCAAATCTAAACAAATAAATAAACACGGAATCCCATACAAATTAAAATTCAGATTCTTAAATCTAAGAAATTTGGATAGAGGTTGGACATCTTATGAATCGAAAACAAGTGGTTACTGCGATTATAGTTACTTTCGCTGTAGTTGGCGGGTGGCACCTGCTCAGAAATAACATAACAGTCAATGTTCTTTCTGGAAAGCGCAAGAGAAATCCCATAAAAATAACTAACAGTGTCTGGGCTCCCAATGCATATATTTACATTGCTGAGGAAAAGGGATTTTTTGCTGATGAGGGTGTTGATGTTGAGCTATTCATAGCGGATGATTATCACTCGATTATCCAGATGTATAAAAACAAGGAAGTTGATGGTGGATTCTTCGTTTTAATGGACAATCTCAAACTACTCGATGACGGTATTGAATCTAAAATCATTATGCCGACAGAATACACTTTTGGAGCAGATGCTATTGTGGGAAAACTTGAGTTTACGACGGTACATGATTTACGCGGGAGGACAATTGGGATTGATAGCATCAACAGTTTTTCTCATTTCATTGTACTCCAGATATTGGAGAAACATGGATTGGGAGAGGGCGATGTATTTTTTGCAAATGTCCCAGCCGAGCAGGTACCAAATGCCATTCGAGACGGTAAAATTGATGCAGGTCATACCTTCGAGCCGGGAATCTCAGAAGCCAAGCAAAGTGGCTATATTGTTATCGCTGGCTCGGAAGAAATCCCCGGTGTTATCATTGGTGGACTGAATTTTCATAAACAAACTGTTGACGAAAGGTCTGATGACATTCAAAAAATTGTCAATGCCTGGGTCAGGGCAAAGGCTTTTGCTAAAAACAATGATGAAGAAGCTATGGGAATAATGAGTCGTGCATTTGGATTAACACGCGAAGAATTCACACCTTATTTTGATGGATTGAAGATCTTGAATATCGCAGAGAGTAAAGCTTTGTTCAAAAAATCAAGTCAGTACTCAATATACAATTCTTTATTAACGGCAAGTAATTTTTTGGTTGAGCGAGGGCAACTTTCACATATGCCAAACCTGGATGACATGATCAAACCGCAATTCATTGAGAATGCCAAATGAAATTAAACCTGCACACAAAGTTTACACTATTACTTATTCCTGCAACGATCTTCATTATCAGCATTCTTTCTTTCATTTCTATTACGATACTTTCTTCCGAACTTGAGAGAGAAATTACCAGAAGATTACTACACGATGCATCTCAAAAAATGGAGTCATTGGACAGGTTTTTATTTGAAAGATTGTCCGACATTAAAGTCATAACCAGCGACCAAAATTTAATTTTTGATACATCCAAATCAGATATCAGAAAAACTACGGACTATTTACGCGATTTTGAAAGAAAAAAAAAAGACTATGTGTCGATATCCATCTACACTATAAATGGGATTAAAATTGGCGATACCAGGGGGATGAATGTGGGGATTAATGAATCTTCAAAGCCATATGTAAAAGAAGCGTTAAACGGTAATTTCTACATGGATCCACACCCGGTTCTATCTAAGAGCCTGGATCAGCATGTGATTCATTTTTCTGGTCCGGTGCATGATAAAAGTGGCAAGATCATTGCCGTTGTTGTCACCATATTTCCGGTAAATAAGATCAATAATATTATAAGGGGTGGTTATAAATTTCTGGAAGATCGTTATGTCCATATACATTTATTAGATAACCGAGGAGCCGTTATATATTTGAATCATGATCACGGCATTCTACAGAAAAATTATGCAAATCTTGATTTTTACAAGAAAATTGCAGTCGGAAAAAATGTCGTTGAAATAGATAAAGATTGGTTCGAAGAAGGCGAAGCACTATTGGTTGGAGTAAAACAGCAGGGGTATTTGGACTATAAAGGAAATGGTTGGAGTTTAATAACAAGTATGGATGCAGACATCGCCTTTGCTCCCGTGTGGAAACTGAAGAAGAGGCTAGCAATTCTAACAATACTCACATTACTATTGTGCACGCCTATGATATACTATCTTTCAAAATCGATTACCAACCCTATTCATCATTTTGTCCAAGGCGCAAAAATAATTGGTGGAGGAAATCTCGATTATCACATTGATGTAAAAAGAAATGATGAAATTGGTCAGATGGCAAATTCTTTTAACCGGATGGCCCAAGAGTTAAAGAAATCTTACAAGTCTCTTGAAGCAGAGAGAGAAAATTTGGAAAAGACTGTAAATATCAGAACTCAGGAATTACAAGAATCTGTAAAAAATCTTGAAAAACTTAATGTTCTTTTAGACGATGCGAATCGTCACAAGAACCGATTTTTGTCATTAGTAAGTCACGAACTTCGTACTCCTCTGAGCGGCATACTAGGTACGACCGATCTTTTAAATTTGAAAACCTTTGGATCATTAAATGAAAAGCAAATAGAATATGTAAACCGAATTGACCAATGCGGAAGACATCTCTTAGATTTGATTAACGATCTCCTTGACGTAGTGAAAATTGATGCTGGGGCTATAAGCATTGAATATTCTAAATTTTCCCCTGATGTGTACATAAAGTCGGCAGTCGATATTGTAAAAAGCCAAATGCAAAAGAAGCAGTTAAATCTAAAAGTCATCCTGGATCCAAATTTAATATCTCTTGTCGGTGATCTGAAAAAGTGCAGTCAAATCCTGATCAATATCTTGTTTAATGCAATTAAGTATACCCCCAGAGGAGGTATCATCGAAATTCAAGCGATAAAGCACAGTGATAATATGGCAAAAATAATTGTCAGTGATACTGGTATCGGCATCGAACCTGAATGCCTCGAAAATCTTTTTAGTGAATTTTTCCAGGCTAATCGTAAACGGGATGAACATCTAGGAGGTATGGGCATTGGATTGTCGTTGGCCAAACGCCTGGTTGAGCTTCACGGGGGAAAAATTGACGTTTTAAGTGAATTAGGAAAAGGAAGCTCATTCTGGTTCACATTATCATTGAACAGTACTATGAAAAACGAGTTTATTGGAGGAAAAAATATGGAATATATTACGTCTAGTTATAAGGGGCGTCGCATTCTGCTAGTCGAAGATGATCCGATAAATATTTCCACAATTACCGATATGTTAGGCACATTAGAAATTGAAGTCGTTTCCACCGAAAATGGCAAGGATGCAATTGAATTGATTCAGTCCAATAAACCTGACCTAATTCTTATGGATATTCGCATCCCCGGGATGGATGGTTTTTCTGTCACCGAGAAACTACGTGCGACACCGGAGTTTGCTAATATTCCAATCATTGCTTTGACGGCCTGTGCAGATCAAGATTCACGTGAACAATGCATCGCTGCTGGTTGCACCGATTTTCTGACTAAGCCCGTTAAATTCAAGACTCTGTCTTTGGCTATTAAACAACATTTAGCGTAAGGGCTCACAAATAAATAAGTTGGATAATTTTGCGCTCAGATTTATGTCAGGTTTGGGCAATCTGAATGGCGAAAAGCAGCAGGAATTACCCTCAAGAAAACTTAACACTCAAGGCCTGACCCTAATTCGGTCCAAAGAATATTTGGCCCATTACCAGAGTGAACGTAATCATCAAGGAATCGGCAATGTTATTCCATTTCCCGATCAACGAGTCGGGAAAAAAGAAGGCAACATTACTAAATCCGAGCGCATCGGCATGCTGAATTACTATTATCGCAAAATCGCATAGTTACTCCTC
>JAJFLO010000186.1 GCA_021772675.1 Verrucomicrobiota bacterium
CCCAAGATAAACACCACATTTTTCATTACCTAAAGTAGTGCTGGAATACCCCGCATCTTCAAATGCTTTATACCCCTCTTGCAAGAATAAACGATGCTGGGGATCGATATTTTCAGCTTCTTTAGGAGAAATTTGAAAGAACAGCGGATCAAAACACTCAATATCATCGATCATCCCCAACCATTTAGAATATATTTTACCTTTTTGGGTAGGGTCTGGATCATAGTATTGGTTAATATCCCAGCGAGATGACGGTATTTCAACAATTGAGTTTTTACCTTGAACTAAATTATCCCAGTACTGCTGTAAATTTTTTGCTTGTGGATACCTTCCTGACATCCCAACAATAGCAATTTTGTCGAGTGCATGGTTATTTTGTATCGTTCGGCTTACACGGCTTATTTTTTTAAGATTGGGATAAGAACTCACTAACGGCAAGGGAGATTTATTAGCGGAAATTTGTTTAAGAGAAGAAGCGGGTAACTTTTTAATTTCGTCTTCTAAGAATAACGCCAATTCTTTAATCGTTGAATAGTCATAAATTACAACATTAGACAGTGCGGTACCATATTTTCTATTAATGGTAGAAATCCAATCTAATCCAATGCCCGAATCCACACCTATATCTCTAAATAGAAGATTTATATCAATGTCAGATATTTTCATGTGTAGCGTTTTAGCTAAACTTATTTTCAGTTGTTGTTGTAACTGCCCTTGAGAAATACCAGTTTCTGCTTCAGTAGTTGGTGGACTATTTAACGATATATCTGCGGGAGAATAATCAATTTGCGGTTGTAATTTTTCTTGAGAAATAACAGCTTCCGCTTCAGCAGATGGTGGATTTATTAACGATGTATCTGTAGGAGGATAATCAATCTGTGGCTGCTTTAACATAGCCTGTAAAGCAATCGGATAAGGAATAGGATTGTGTATCTTCTCCAGATTGTATGTCTCAATCTGTTGTTGATTCCAATGAGTATTTCTTTTCAGTTTAACTAATACATAACTGATCCAACCTTTTTTTAATGAGATTGATAGATCAGCATAGCCCTGATAGGTATTTTGAGCTAACGCAGGTAAATGTTGAATATTAAGTTTAATGTCAGGATCATATAAAAAATTAGATATCTGCAGAGAAACATCAATAATTTCATCAATTTCCAGGTTAAATCGAGAAATTAATTTAACCCACTCTTCATGAGTAGAAATAGTCACCCCCGGTTCTGTTATAGATTCCTGCCGATGAACAATCAGATCCATCAGAAGAATTCTTCCATTTTTATTCAGTGAGTTACAAATATTTCTAAATAATCCTGTTTTATCATGAATATGAAGACATACTTCAAGACCGAAAATCAAATCATATCGGGAAGGAAAAGGATCCTTTGCACTATCTTTATGGAAAACCTCTGCTCTGGAATTCAGATTTCTATTAGCAATGCGTCGGTTGCATAAAAGCACCTGGTTTCCAGTAATTGTAAATCCATGAACTTGCATATCTGGAAATAGCGAAGCTATCTGAATCACATCCGTACCATGACCACAACCAAAATCAAGAACAGAATTTATTCTGCTGAAGTTCTCTTTACAGAATAAAACCTGGCGCATTTCAGTTTGTTTTAATTGAATATAACGCCTTTCCTCCGGATATTTTTGAGGATTTAAGTATACTCGTGACATCGAAAATCCAGGTTTTCTCTCTTCAAAAGGACAAAACGTCAGATATTCCATTTGAGAAGTGACTGAAGGTAAAATTAAAGAATAAATCTCTTCTACTTTATTCTTTCCTATAGTAAGTGATGATGGTTTGATCGCCGGCGTTTGAGGCGTTTCTCTGCCTGGGTAGACCTTGTTTAAAAGGTGTCTTACACGACTTGGTTTACCTATCATTACCAGTGTCTGAAGCTGATTTGTCTGCATTATGTCATGCCAGATGTCTATGCCTGATTGTGTCGTGAGCGGCTTATTACCAAACTCCTGAGCGCTCATTTTAAGGTAAAGCGCTGTTTGACCGCTGTCTTTAATGCCCATACCGCCCTCCTGCCATAACGGCCAGTTAATGACAATCGTTTTTCCTTTATGGTGTCCTTTTTGTTGACGGTAATAGGCATAAGCCATTTGAAAACGATTCGCTATGGCATAATCACAAGCTCCGAAGTCGCCCAAAATAGCAGCTGAAGATGAAAAATAACAGACAAAATCAAGGGACTGCCGACCGAGTATATCATCTAATAAGATCGTGCCCATAGATTTAGGATGCAGTACCTGGTTGATATCCGCTGCCGATTTTTCAAAGAAAGCCCGAGTGGATTCAATGCCTGCCGCGTGAATAATCCCTGACAGGTTAAAAGGCAATTTTTGTGCGAAGGATACTAATGCTTCTTTATTGCTAATATCAACCGCTTGGTAGTGTACTTCCTTAGCTCCTGCTTGTTTTAACTTATCCACTTGTTTCTGAATGTCAGAAGATAATGGCCTTCTACCTACTAACAGTAGTTTTACCTGATATTTTTCAGCTAAATAGCGGGCAAACTTCAAGCCCAATACACCACAACCACCCGTTATTAAATAACTTCCATTTTTCTTTATGAAGGGCTTCCGTGTCGTTTTACTTAGGTCAAGTGGTTTAAATGACAATGTGAATCTTTGATTATCTTTGTACCAAATCACACCATTGTATTGTGATGCTTGCAATAATTGTTGAGGGGTACATGAAGATGAGTTGTAATAGAGCAGTGATATCTGTGTTTCAGGCAGGAGCAGTTTTAGAGATCGTTCAAAACCAATCCAGGAATAATCCCAACAGGTTTCTAAGCATAAGGGATCATAGTGACCCACCAGGGTGACGTGGGTAATAAAACGTGTTGATGCTTTGATCGCTTTAAATAAACTAAATAAAGCATGAATACCTATTTCTTTCTTATCCTTTGCCCAAGTATAGATGATGGCAATCGACTGCTTAGATTCAGCGTTAACATGATTGAGGAGTTCTTGAATATCAACCAAATTGTTGAAGCGACAATGGTAGAGTTGGGGTGATAGTTGTTGGAAACTCTCTGCCTGACACACGAAAATAGCTTTCGTGAATTGGCCAGCATCATCACTGTTTGCTATTTTATCCTGGAATTGTTTGTCGGCAAAAATAATGGTTTGTTGGTTGTCTGCTTGTAAATCAGCAGTTGTGAGTGCTTGTTTTTGCCAGTATTCCTGAAAAAATAGTCGTTGTGATGCTTCTTGTAATGGCACCACTGCCTGGATATATATTCGCTCGTTTGTATTGATCGATGGTTCTATGCTTTCGCTATCATCGGTGTTGATGGTTAATTGTTGTAAAGATAATCCTCGCATTTGCACACAAACATTGCCTTGCTCATCACATAGATCAATATCCAGTTTAGTTACCTTATTTTCTGGATTGCTACTTGTCATGAACTCCGTTGAAGAGCCAGGTGAATAACGCACCCAGACAACCATCTTTTTAGTGCAAGCTGATACGACTCTTAAAGAATCTAGGGCAAAAGGTAGGCGGGGATTTAATGGAGAATTAACAGCCGAGGATACGTTATTAGGATTGAGTCCAAGAGCCATACTGGCTAGTAGAGCACCATCCATTATGCGTATCATATCAATAAGTTGGGGTATTAGGTATTTTGTCCCCCTGGTTTTGAAATTGAAAATGTTTGTTTTTTTTCACTCAGGGAAATTTAGCAGGAGTTGGATAATATTCTCTGCACTGTTTTTTTCAACAGAGACTTC
>JAJFLO010000187.1 GCA_021772675.1 Verrucomicrobiota bacterium
TGCGATAAAAGTACATATTTAGTGAAATCATTATCCTGAAGGAGCGTGCGTTTGTAGTTCCGTCTTCAGGCGGAAGTCTCCGATGAGCTTTAGCGAGTCGATAGGTGCCATACACTCGCTGAAGCGTCGTTAAAACTTCCGCCTGAAGACGGGACTACAAACCTAACCCCGTCCGTGTTTTGCGTTGATTTGATTATATAAGCACTTGTATTCTAGGGAGTCCGTATTCAAAATCTGAGTGGTTCCGGGGATGCTTGAGGTTGAGGTCAAAGTAACGCGGTTCCACGCAAAGCGGGACTAAATCTGTGATTTAGCTGACTGCGCACATATGATTCAGCCGCTAAATCACCGATTTAGTCCCGCTTTGCGTGGATCCGATTTACTATTTGCCACTCACATTTTGAATACGGACTCACTTTTTTCGGAATCCAAATGAATGTTTATAACATTTTCCAGACATGGTTATACATTTGTCATTTCAGATGATAAGAAATATTTCGTAGAGGTGTGGTAAATTGTTACACTTTGATTATAAAGGAATTACATTAATATTTTTGAGTACGTTTTGTGTTTGTACTAGAGGATTTGCGGACAAATGGTATTTAAATTGCTAATCAACTTTTTATACCGTTTTACAGAACTAAATATTTCAAATTAAACGACAGGGTTTAGATAATGGGATTAATAATACGCTTATCTCTAATTAGTCTATTGTTTTCGATCGATGTATTGTCGAATGTAGTTCATCTTTATATCGATGCTGATCGTAGTGGCGCAAAGGAATCAGGTGTGTCTATCGAACAGGGTATTCGAACGGCATTATCAGAGGTAAAAAGCAAATTGGCGGGATTTGATGTAAAAATAGTTATCAGGGATCATCATGGTAGTACACCTAGAAGTAAAAAACATCTACTGGAATATTTAAGTGACCCAAAAGCGCTTGTTCTATTCTCAGGAATGCATTCTCCACCTTTACTTGCCCATAGAGATTTTATAAATAAAAATGGGATATTAGTATTGAATCCCTGGGCCGCGGCAGGACCGATAACACGTTATCCGTCAAATGAGAACTGGATTTTTCGCCTTTCTATAGATGATACTAAAGCTGGATATGTACTTGTAAATTACGCCATTGATATTGAACAATTCAAGCATCCATATCTATTGTTGGAAAATACCGGTTGGGGTAAGTCGAATGAATCAACAATTCGCAAAGCCCTTGAACAAAAGGGAATCTCTGCAAAAGGCGTTGAATGGTTCAATTGGAATTTGGGGTTAACAGGTGCGAAGGTAAAGCTGAGGAAAATCTATAATTCCGGAGCAGATGTCATAGTATTAGTTGCTAATGCTACAGAGGGAAAAACCATTGCTTTAGCAACATCTCAATTGATGAAAGAACAGCAGTTACCTGTCCGCAGTCACTGGGGGATAACAGGCGGTGATTTTACCAAAGTGATTAACAATGATATACGACAGTGTATCGATTTTATGTTTCTCCAAACCAAATTCTCCTTCTTGAATAATTCCAGATCAATCTTTAGTTATACGGTTTTTGAATATGCGAAAAGGACATTTCCAGACACAATCAAGGATGTCTATGACATTCAGGCACCCACTGGATTTATCCATGCTTATGATTTGACAAGATTGTTGATTGCTGCTGTTGAAGATGTTGGCTTGACAGGGAATATGATATCAGATCGCTCTAATGTCAGGACAGCACTGGAAAATATAACCAAGCCAGTTCAGGGATTGCTTAAAACGTATCAAAAACCTTTCTCCGTGTTTTCTGCGAATGATATGGATGCTCATGAGGCATTGGATGCTACAGATTTAACCATGGCGAGGTTTGGTCGTCTTGGTGAAATTTTGTTGGTCACCCAACAGGAGCTAAAAGAAAGAATCGGTTTATGAAATCAATAAAAAATTCAATTGCGGATAACGTTCAGGACCTGATACCCATTTCAAAGGGACTGTCATATTTTATTGTGATAGTCGCTTTAATTCTTGGTGTTATTGTCAGTTCTATTGTCTATGTGGGGGTCGGTAAAATCATTGAGGAAAATCAAAAAGAAATGGTTCGTAATGACGTATTTGGAATTATTGCAGATTTCAGGGCATTTATTGATACTCGGTCTCTGGTACTTCAAGATTATGCAGATCTTCCGATATTAACTCAGTCAGTTATGCAACCGATTCAGTTTCAGAGTAATATTCAGGATTTCATGGATGAGTTGGTGTTATTTAACAGGGAATATAATTTGTCTCTTTTAGATTTTGAAGGAAAGCGTATTTACTCTACCAAAGAAAATCCCCGGTTCAATTATGAGAAAATGATGTGGATTGATTCCTTTGGCAAGAACGAATCACTTAGACATATTGAATTAAGCGAATTTCAAAATCAATTTTATTGGCGTATCGCTGTCGGTGTTGTCTATAATGACAATGTCGAAGGAATTCTTGTGGCCGAAATTCCATTAAGTGAAGTTGATCAGTTTTCGAATTTTTCAAAACAATTGACCAATATTTATCTGCAATTGTTAAAAAATGATCGATTAATTGCCACTTACGGTAATCAACTTGAAACGGTTCCATATGAAATCAGGATGGAGGAATACAACGTCGTGTTCCGATATCGAATGGACAAATTTGATATTGCCGAAGCACGGATCAAGCTCTTAATTCCAATTATATCAATCTTGACATTATTTACCATCGTCCTGGTTGCTTTTTCGGTATTAATTGCCAAGAAGTTTTTCGCTCTGCCACTTGAACGTCTCAGTAAAAGCGCGGCATCATTAGCAGATGGAACACGGATAAGACCTGTCACAATCAGTAATACGATCTCAGAAATTGATGATTTAGCGGACCAATTTAATTCAATGTCGGAATTGGTGCAACGGCGAGAAGAGGATTTAATAAACAGCAAAAAAGAATTGGAACAAACCTATAGTAAGTTAAAGGAGAATCAGGCACATCTTATGCAATCTGAAAAGATGGCATCGTTAGGGCTTCTTGCAGCGGGTGTTGCTCATGAAATCAATAATCCAACTGCATTCGTCATGAGCAATATTGAAATATTGCAGGATTATATGCAAAGTTTTAACAAATTACTGGCATTATATCAGGGCTTAGTTACGATTGCCGGGGACGAAAATTCTGAAAAAATGAATATAGCTATAGCTGACATTGAAGAATTGTACCAAAACGAGGATCTGACATTCAAACTTGAAGAAATCGATTCCATTCTCTCCGAAAGTTGTGAAGGAACATTTAGAATAAAGGAGATCGTCCAGAGTTTTAAAAGTTTTGCACGGATGGATGAATCGCAGTTAGAAGAAACAAATATTAATGAGTGTATTGAAACTACACTAAAGATAGTGTGGAATGAAGTAAAGTATAAGTGCATTCTTAATAAACAATTAGGTGAGATCCCGGATATCGTTTGTTATCCCGGAAAAATAAATCAGGTCATCTTAAACCTGCTTGTGAATGCTGCCCAGGCCATTCATGATAAAGGAGAAATTACTATAACTACCGCAGAAAAAGATAATAACGTCATCATAAAAGTTTCTGATACAGGGAAGGGGATATCACCGGAAAATATTTCGAATTTGTTTACACCGTTTTTTACAACCAAGGTCGAAGGAAAAGGGACCGGTTTGGGGTTATATGTTTCCTATGGCATAATCAATGAACATAATGGAAGAATTGATGTAGAATCAACATTGGGTAAAGGAACTGTATTTACCGTTTCTCTACCCCGAAATTATAATAAATTACAAGATGAAATATGAGTTTTATACCAGCGATATTGTGTGTAGATGATGAAGCAAGCATTTTAAAAACATTGGAAAGGTTACTAAGAAACGAAAAATATACATGCCGAACTGCGATAAATGGCGCTGCGGCTTTAGATATATTAAAGAGTGAATCATTCCATATTATTATTTCTGATTTTAGAATGCCTAATATGAACGGTATTGAATTACTGCAACAGGTTAAAGAGTTATATCCGAATACAGTGCGGGTCATTATTTCGGGTTACAGTGATATCAATGCGGTTATTGATTCGATTAATAAGGGTGAAATTTACCGATTTGTACCCAAACCATGGAGAGGAGATGATCTTAAGCAGCTTATCAAAAGTTGTATTGAGAAATTTATTGAAGATCGAGATGCACAATCTGCTCGTCAAACAATAGAGAAGCTTAATGCCGATTTGCTTCGTTTAAAAAATAAACCTGATGAGAAAAATGATATTCTTACAATAAATAGAGAGTTAATAGGCTATATCAATATTCCTGCAATTGTCCTTACTAAAGATGGTCATATTTGCCTTGGAAATCCTGCGTTTTATAGAAAATTTCCTGGTTCTGAATCAACATCTCATATTAGCCATCTTTTGGAGAAACTACCACTATCCGTCAAGGAACATGTGACATCAGTATTAGAATCAAAATCCCTCGAAGTTTCTAGTTTTATTCATGATGAGTACCTTATTAAAATTCTGCCTTTAGCAAGCAGTTATTTGATTTTGTTTGAGGTGAATTAATCGTGCCTGAACGAGATAAGATTTTGATCATTGATGATGAAGAGTTCGTCTTAGCTAGTTTGCGTCGAGTGTTGTCATCTAACCGCTGTGAAATTGTCACGGTTACTGGTGGAACGGAAGCACTGAAGTTGATTAACGCAGATGATTTTGCCGTCATTATTTGTGATCAGAATATGCCGGATATGAAGGGGCAGGATGTTTTATCTCAGGCAGCCCTGATTAAACCGGACACAATTCGTATAATGCTGACGGCTGACAGTGATGTCAGTGTTGCCATAAATTCTATCAATGTGGGGCATGTTCACAACTTTATATTGAAACCATGGGACAATAAACTACTGAAACAGTTAGTGCATGATGCTGTTGACAGGTACAAACTGGTTCTTGAAAATAAACGCTTGCATAAACTTACCCAGGACCAATATAATCAGATACAAAAGGATCTGGTTATCGGTTCAAAAATTCAAGAAGAATTGTTGTTTGGGGATATCCCTCAAAGTTTAAAAGGGCTTTCTGTTCATGTCGATACGACCCCCTCAAAAATGATAAACGGTGACTTTTTCGATTTTGTTGTCTATAATGACACCATTATTGATGTTCTCGTCGGTGATGTTATGGGAAAAGGAATTCCGGCAGCATTGGTTGGCGCTTCGTTGAAGTCACAGTTTTCGAGATTCGCAAAATCTAATTTTTACGGGATCTCGATACCCATCGACGACACGGATGCCAGGTGGCCAGAAATTGCCGATATTCTTGGGAACATGGAAGCTGAAATATCGATTAAACTGCAGGATTTGGAAATATTCTCGACGCTGTTCTTGTGCCGTATAGACATTTTCGAGCATACACTAACATATGTCGACTGCGGTTCGACTAAGCCCATTCATTATCGATGCAAACAAAAAGAAACAGCAGTGTTGGAAGGGGAAAATTTCCCATTAGGAATGGTTACACAGGACCGATTCGTAGAAAAGTGTGCGTCTGTTGATCATAATGATTTAATTATATTCTATTCTGACGGCGTGACAGAAGCACGCTCAAGTGACGGTGAGTGTTTTGGCGTCGATAGGCTAAGAGAATTAGTCGGAAAACATCACACATTGAGCCCGGGCGAACTCAGCAGCAAGATAAAATTTTCTGTCGAAGAATTTGCTGGGGGTTGCTATTCACAGGATGATTTTACGTTGGTCATTGTTAGAATGGAATAGATGCGACTTTCGATCAGTTTCCGCATTACCCATGGTTGCCACAGTTTGGAGTTCCGCCTTCAGGCGGGTTTTTAGCGTTATTTCAACTTGGCGATGTTCCTGAATACCCGCTGACGGCGAACTCCAAACGCTGGCCGCACCGCAAATCCTTGCATCGCAAATTCCAGCATCCAGCATCCAGCATCCAGCATTGCTGTCACTGTTTCGTAACACAGGTCCATTCATAATTATCCATTATTCTATTTAAATGTCTTAACTAAAGTAAGTTAAGCTATTGAATGTTCTATTGGCATAATAACTTCTGTATCTCTAAATCAGAAATTCCAACAAATAAAGAAATCCATAAATTAACAAAAAAAATGACTAATCATTTTGAGCAAAAATTTACGAGTAAGCTGTCATACTTGACAGAGGTCCGGAAGTTCGTTAATGAAACGTTTAGATCATTCAATCATACCAGATTGAATATTGAGGTGGATCTAATCGTATTGGCGGTTAATGAAGCGTTTACCAATATTGTCAAATACGCCTATCAAAATCAATCGGACAAGATGGTTGCAATTCGTTTATCATTTGAGAATTCGACGTCCGTTATTGAACTTGCCGACCAGGGATTAATTTTCGATCCCGCAACAGTTAAGGATGCAGATTTATCAGGGACGAAAGATCATGGATATGGTGTTTGCATAATCCGTAAAATAGTGGATAAGATGACTTATAAAGAAAAATCTTCTGAATCCGGTTGGAATCTATTAAAACTAACAAAAAAAATATGAAAGGGGCTAAGAATATGAATGTTTCGTATAAAATCATTTCAGATGTACTTCTTTTAACACCGGAACTGGACGTGCTGGATACAAATAATGCAGATGCATTTCGAGCAAGCAGTATTGGTATAATAAATGAGATAAATATCAGCAATGTCGTTCTGGATCTTAAGAATTTGACATTTATCGATAGCCTTGGGATCGGACGCTTGATTTCATTGTTGAGAAATCTTAAGACCCGAAATGGTGATCTTCGGGTGAGTTCATTGTCCAATACGATTAAGGCAATCTTTGAATTGGTGCGATTAAATAAAATCATTGATATATTTGACGAACCAGAAGAAGCCGTTCGGTCATTTTAAGCAAAATATAATTTAGAGAATCAAAATGAATACATTTACAACAACAATGAATATTAATAGAAAAGAACTGATGGCAGAGCTTGACCAGCTCTATTCGCAAAAGTCCATCAAACTTAATCAATATGTTTATCTACGGAAAAAATACTTGTGGATGTTAACGATATCAGCAGCATATCTGCTGAAACGAATTCTTGACATTATGATTTCGTTAATGATGTTGATTCTTCTCGGTCCACTGTTCTTCACCGTTGCCTTCTTAATCAAAATTACCGACAATGGCCCGATTTTTTATGTAGCAACCCGTGTTGGTGAATGGGGTAAAGAGTTTCCGTTCCCGAAGTTTCGGTCAATGAAGACTAATGCGGATAAACTAAAGGACACATTATTGAAAGATAATGATCATCAAAACGGTGTGACCTTCAAAATGAAAAAAGATCCCAGAGTAACTTGGATAGGTCGAATTATTCGTAAGTTGAGCATCGATGAACTGCCGCAGCTCTGGTGTGTTTTTAAGGGAGAAATGTCTCTCGTTGGTCCGCGGCCGCCACTACCGAGAGAGGTTGCTCTATATTCATTGTCAGACCGGAGACGTTTGCATGCCATACCGGGATTGACCTGTATCTGGCAGGTTAGTGGCCGAGGAGATATTCCGTTTCCACAACAGGTTGAAATGGATCTGAACTACATTCAAAGCCAGAGTCTAATTGTAGATATTAAACTATTATTAATGACCATCCCTGCTGTTCTTATTGGGAAAGGAGCGTATTGATTGTCCTTGAAACTTGAGCATTTTGGGGTTTCAGGTTTCAGGTTTCGGTGTTCAGGTGTCAGCTTTTTTTTCTGAAACCCGAAACCAGACACCTGAAACCTTATTTTTATTGTATTAACAGAGACCGCAAAGTAGGCGGACCCGGGATTTGCATCTCTGAAGCTTAAATGGTTTTCACATAATTGTATTGTTGCGGAAAGCTGTTTGTCGTTCCGCTTTTAAGCGGAAGTATTCGTAGAGGCTTTAGCCGATGTAGAAATCAACATGCTAAAGCATGCTCAAAACTTCTGCCTGAAGACGGAACTACAAACGGCAGCAATCCAAGTTTTCGGTTGTATTACAGAGACCGAGTCGTGAGCCCGGGAGTTGCTTTTTGACACTTGAGCATTTTTTGTTTCAGTGTTCAGGTGTCAGCTTTTTTCCTGAAACCCGAAACCCGAACCCATATTTTTTACTATATTAACTGAGATCTCATTACGGACTCGGAAGATGCTCCTTCGAAACTTGAAAAAATTTAGATGTCAGATCAGGTTCCGAAGTTTTTTTCCAGACACCTGAAACCAGACACCTGAAACCAGACACCTGAACACTGAATACTGAACCCCAAACCCAAGTTTACTAACAGTCGATACAGCAGAAGGCCTTTTTCAAAAAACTCAAATAATAATGAATTCAACAAACAGGAGACTCGAATGAAAGCCATTTTATATGATCCTCAGCTTTTTTATAATTCTGATAATACCACCAACACACATACATCAATAAAGACAACATTATTTGATAAACCCTTCGTTTGTCATATCATCGATTATTTGGTCAATCAGGGGATCAAAGACATTCAGATATTACTAAAAGCAGAAGACAATGTTGACATGCAGTCGATGGTTGGTAACGGACAACGTTGGGGTATTAATATCGCTATTAGTTCAGACATTGGCATACAGCGGCTAAATTCTTGCCTGGTCAATGCTGAAGGGGATTTCGTAATCATCGGCAGTCTTTTTACTTTGCCCGAAATCTCAGTGAAAAATCTTCCTGATAATCCGGCGGGTGAATCCTATACAGTCGTGGACCGGCAAAACATATGGACCGGTTGGAATTTTATCAGCATTTCAGACCGTTACATGAGAAACTTTAGTGTCATCAGGCTGTTCTATTCTCACAAAAAACAACACGCTATGGGAAAAATAGTTTTACCCTGTCTGAGTATCCGATCAACCAAAGAATATCTGAACGCCAATATCGATACTATAAAAAGGAAAAATAATGATATCATATTTCCGGCAACAGCGTTTGAAGCTGAACCGGGTGTTTGGCTATCAAGAAATGTCATTGTACATCCGACCGCGGTAATCAAAGGACCAGCATATATCGGACCCGATACACGAATCGATGACGGGGCAGTAATCGGCCCTGATGTTGTCATCGAAAAACAATGTATTATAAGTAAAAATACACGGATTAAAAAATCAGTTATTTGTAAAAAATCCTATGTAGGGCAGGGACTGGTCGTGAAGAATTCAGTTGTTGATCAACGTCATTTAATCAATGTCAATTTAGGGACTGACGTTATGATTTCAGATCCGTTTATTCTCGGAGACCTGGATTCCTCGACATTCAAGTCCCGTATAACCAGTTCGTTTAGAAATATCTTTTGTCTGGCCGGATAGTCAGTGTCTGTCCGGTAATGGAAAAAAGTAAAGCGGTGTTGCGGCTAAGCTAATTCTACTGGACAGCAGAATTGCCGTCTCGGCATAGGCTCGACTCCCGGCTGCTATACTGGTCATTGTTTAGTAATCGTTCACAGGGTTCAGTTCAGGTGTCAGTTTCAAGGGGGCAGGGGGAAAAACTAAGAACAATCAACTGCTGAATACTTTGTCTACATTCAGGGTTCATAGGTTTCTTTCAGGAAGAGGATAAAAAAAACTTGAAAAAGACAAACAATACGCCCATGATTCATCTCAGCACCGGTCAATGAGTAAACATACCTCAGTGGTCTATACTTCGGCTTGTTAACCATTCAATCGTGAACTTTGAACCCCGTGAACGGCTACATTATTTAGATTATATGAAACCTCACATAGCCCATGTCAGTATAGTAACTTCTGAATAAAACTATGGTGCGAACAATTCGGATAATACCAATAAAACCTTGTCTTGAGTTTTCATCGAAATGATCCCCAGTCGTTTGACCAGTCGTGCCGTGTCAACCGTGCGAATCTGATCCAAGACGATTTCACCATTTTTCCCCTGAAAACGACACGGGATACGCGATGGGTAATGTCGGCCTTTTGTCGTCATGGGCGCAACAATTGCAGTTGATACGTGACGATTCATTTCGTCAGGTGAAATAATAAGACAAGGCCTTGTCTTTTTTATTTCGTGACCGATTGTCGGATCTAAATTGACAAGGAATACATCGAAACGGCTGACTACCATTGCCAATCCTTGTCATCCCATGCAGATGATGCGGATATATCATCCAGCAGCCGATCGTCTTTCCGGCACGCCATATCTCGAAATGCATCATCCCAGCCATTTCGAATTTTGCTGGCAGAATATATGACTAAATCGCCGTCACGCACCTCCATCTCCACCTCATCCTTAAAATGGCACTGATCTATAACGGGTTTAGGAATTCGTATGCCTCTGGAATTGCCAATTTTTACAATTGATGTCTTCATAATAGATACAATGTAATTACATTGTTAGTTTGTCAATTCGATTTTAAAGAGTCGGTTAGTTTTGAATCCCACCAGTGGGTTTAATTTCCCGTTCTGCTGTACAGCATGAACGAATCCAATCGGTTTCTTTCGGTGTCATACCCCGTTCACTTGTGGCAGGGGCGTTGATTTTAATCCAAGTGTGTATTCAAAATCTGAGTTATGATTATTCGCGCCTTTCATAATCATAATCTTAATCATAATCATAATCATAATCGTAAACGTTCACAGTGTTTTGGTTTCAGTGTTCAGAACCCATGTCAAAAATCAAAGTAATCAGAGGTAATTTCATTTAGGTGCAGGTTCGAAACTTGAGCGATGTATACTATTCTCCTGAACTCATTCCTCATGACAAATTGAACGCCCTGATTTTCATAATGATGCTGGACGCAAAAATCATGGCAAATGGTAGTCATTCAAATTAAGATACCTTGCCTGTAGTCCGACTTAACAAAGACATTTCCTGAGAATCTATCAAGTTTCAGAGAAGCGATTATCTAACTCACTCGGTCACCGAGGACGGTGCCCCTCCAAAAAGCGTTTATCGCGAACAACGCGTCTGGAGGGTCGCTGTCCCCAGTGACCGTTTGGTTACATTTCGGCACAAAGCTGGAGCTTTATGTTACTTT
>JAJFLO010000188.1 GCA_021772675.1 Verrucomicrobiota bacterium
ATTTGCGCTCTTGATCAAAGTGCTCTTTGAGCTGGACTACCATCTCGCATTTGTCCATCGAAAGCTCTTTTTTTTCGCGCCGCATCATCTTCTCCAATTTAGATAATTGTACAATCAGAGAGAAATGTAACATCGCTTTCACAATGCGCAAATATTTGCATCAAGATATTTGATATGATCTATAATTCACTGTAACCATAGCACAGAGCATTCTTACCATGATCATGTTTACAGCTTAAAAACGTTTTTTACAACAGCTTAATGAGCTGTCTAAACGAATAGATAAAGGACGACTCAAAGATACGATAAAGATTGAACGAGCAATTGGCCGTATCAAGGCAAAACATACGCGAGCTTCATGCTTTTATGACGTAACGCTTATCACAGAATCCTCAAGCGAGGGGCTATCCGAAAGTGTGCAGACAAAGCCCAAAAACAAAACCAAAATCTCAGCTTCAGTTGCTGCGGAGCCTATACTAAAATGGCAGCTCGATGATCAACAGTATAATAAGAATAATGATCTTTTAGGCTGTTATTTGTTACGCACTGACCGCTTGGATTTGACAGCTGAGCAGTACTGGCAACTCTATATTGGTTGACTTATGCCGAAGATGGTCTTCGTGAACTCAAGACCAATCTGGGATTGCGGCCCAATCGTCACCGAGTTGAATTGCGGGTCGATGGTCACATTTTTATTTCCATTCTCACCTACCACCTCCTGCGACAGATACTATATACATTACGTCTTACCGGTGATAACCGTTCCTGGCAGACCATTCGCCAAGTATTGGAAACACACTGCTATACAGCTATCATAATGCCGACCGTCAGTGGTCACCTATATCGTCTGCGAAAGCCCGGCATACCTGAAGAATGTCAACAACAAATATATGATCAATCCCACCCTTACCAGTTAGCCATAAATTGTTGAATATCAAAGAGCTACGAATTGCCCATAACTCTTTGACATTCAGTGGGTTATATAGGCAAGTCTAACAAATCCTAACAAAAAAATATGTATCCTGTTGATTCCAAGCAAGATATATAAAATATATTACTCCTAATAATTTAAAAACTTAACTTGTTGATTTCCAGCATGTTATGTATTAAAAAATACCCAAGTGGTAAAGGTGGGATCAATTCAACATTTCAATAAATGGACTGCCAACCAGTAAAATTGTTGTCGATCAATCGTCGACTTTGTAGTGACCAAAAAATGGGGGGTCGTTTATTTACAACAACTTACAACACATGATGAGAAAGTCGGGTTAATACAAAAAAATCACATCCGAGACGAGTCCGCATTATTTAACGGTGTTAAAAAAGCAGCTGCAGAACGTTTTGAAGCTACAGGCATTGACACTGTGGTTTGTTTGATGGACGGTGCGCACACTCTGTGGCGTAAAGTAAAGCGAAGGAACACTTTCCCGATGCAACTTATATACTTGATGTCATACACGTTTTGGATTATCTCTGGGATGCAGCTCGTATTCTGGAATACAGGCAAGAAGAAGAGGAAAAAACTGGTAATAGAATGGCTGACAAAGATTTTTCAAGGTAACGTTAGTTTTTTGATCAGGGGCATTAACGTTCGATTGGCAAAGAATAAATTTTCGAAAAAGCGTCGAAAAACACTTGAGTCCGTTGTGACCTATTTTGGTAATCATCGCGATTACATGCACTACGATTTATGTCTTTCCGGCAGCTTACCGATTGCTACGGGTGTTATCGAATCGGCTTGTGGACACTTAATTCAAGATCGGATGGATAAATCCGGAATCCAATGGGCGATTACCGGTGCCGAAGCCGTTTTGAAATTGCGTTGTCTTCGAGGCAGTGACGACTGGCATTTTTATCAGTATCTTCGTAAGCAGAAAGAAAGACACAAGCTCTACTCTGGCATTATAAATTTGATTGACATGGCTGCGTGATAAGCATACTCACAGTTTGGATACGGACTCTCCGAGACCAATAAAAATTAGCTATCCTTCCCACATGACAATAGAATATCACAAAGACTAGGACAAATTAGCGTTCACCCATAAAGGCTGTTGGCAGGGGGAGCCGATGCAATGCCTTCACTCTTACACTTCGTTAGACTTTGAACACATTGAATGCACTGGCTGGAATGAATATCAGCTGAAGGAAGTTTTAAATGTAAAAATGCGCCAGCAATTTGACCTCAAATCGGGGCCAATCTCAAGATGGTTCCAGTTCAAGCTGTCAAAAACAGAGTGTATTCTGCTCATGAGCATCCACCACATCGCGATGGACATGTAGTCGATTGCAATTTTCATGGATGAACTTCCCAATTGTACTCAGCATATACAGATTCCCCATCATTTTGCGGTTCACTTAACGAAGCCGAGCTCGTTCCACCAACAGGCAGCCTATCGTACAGAAATTTTGTTCAGTGGCAGCGTGATAGCATGGAACGAATGGTGGGTCATTTCCAAATCGTACTCGAAGCCATTGCCGACGATCCCGATCAACGACTTTCCCAATCACCGTTACTTACACAAGCCGAACAGGATCAATTACTTATTGCCTGGAATAATACCCGAAACGACTATCCCATGGATTTGTGTATTCATCAACACTTCGAAGTTCACGTCAGACAAAATCCCGATGACATTGCGTTGGTCTTTAAAGATAAGGAATTCCCAACAGCGATTAAATAGAAAAGCCAATCGCCGGGCACATTACCTGATCGATCAAGGCGTGAAATCGGATGACCTTGTCGGGCTTTGTATAGAACGTTCATTTGACATGATCATTGGTATATTAGGTATACTCAAGGCAGGAGCAGCTTATGTCCCCTTAGATCCCAGTTATCCACATGATCGTTTACAATTTATTCTCAATGATTCTCAAGCCAGAACTATCGTAACGCAGTCTACTTTAATTGACAGTTTGCCGGTAACCAACCAACAGATCGTAACTTTGGATAGTTCAGAAACAAAAGTGCTATTACGTGACTATTCCCCTGACAATATTGGCAGACAGAATCTTCAACTACCCCCAGCCAATCAGCATATGTGATCTATACTTCAGGTTCGACAGGAACTCCCAAAGGAGCGACTATCAAGGCCTCCGATTCTCGGTCTTGGTTAATATAAAACGAAACTTGGTGTCAGGTGTCAGAAGATTGAAGATCATTAGCACGGTTTTTTGACACCTGAACACTGAAACCTAAAAAAACTTTAACTCCCAAAGGAGTATTAATTTCTCATCACAATATCGTACGATTTTTCTCTTAAGTGCAAAAGAGGAATTTGAATTTACCAATGGCGATGTATAGACGCTGTTTCATTCCTATGTCTTTGATTTTTCGGTCTGGGAGATCTGGGGAGCCCTGAGCCGCGGTGGAAAATTGGTCATTGCGCCTTGTGATGTAAGTCGCAACCCAGAAAAGTTTTACAATTTATTAGTGAATCAATCCCTGACAGTATTAAATCAAACTCCATCGGCTTTTTATCATTTAATTCCTATCGTTAGAAACCAAAGCACACCATTGTCTTTACATTATGTGGTGTTTGGTGGTGAAGCTCTTGACTATACAAAATTATCAGCTTGGTATGACGGAAGTTCAACTGATTCGCCACAATTGGTCAATATGTATAGTATTACCGAAACGACCGTCCATGTCACTAACCATTCTCAATTCTCCTACCCGCGCAACCAGTTAACTTCCATCAGCGAATTGCCGTGTCCCGTCCATTCCTGGACTTCCGGACAGGCATTTTATAAAATTTGGGATCGCTTAACCCTCACCGTTCAGCGCACTGAACACTTCGTACAGACAGGTGAACGATTTCAATGGCTATTTGTTTTCATGCTGGTCTGGTTGTTGTCGTATCATATTAATCAAAAAAAAATTTCTCGGGGGAAATTTCTTGGCATTCATCATTTTTTCTCGTTGATCATTTAATTGGCATGAAAAATTCTAAGCAGCCCAATCACTTATATAGAATTATAACAACTGATGGTTGTGTCGTGTAGTGAATTTCTCGTATTACCAATGAAATAGAAATTGGTGTCAATCACTAATAGCCAGATCTCAGTTTTTTAAAGAGCACTGCTCATAGAATCTTAGCATTATCAATTCGGTAAGTTAAGCTACAGATCTGATTCCCTTCGGGCGTTGCCAAACGAAACAGGGGACAGTTTGGTACATGTCAGCCACTGATTACCAAATCACCTGCTATCTCCTAGACCGACGATGAGGGCGGTGACGAATTGATTCTATAAAATTATTATAGTGCGTTGTTATACGATTTTTACTATTTAAAACACCCTATTTGATAAGGAGAGAACGATGATAGCATATATGTTTCCAGGTCAGGGGTCTCAGGAAAAAGGAATGGGAGGGACTCTTTTCGACCAATTTCCTGAAATAATGAAAAAGGCAGATAATATTCTAGGATATTCACTTAAAGAACTCTGCTTGAATGGTCCCCAAGAAAAGTTGAATCAAACCCAACACACGCAACCGGCGTTGTATGTGGTAAACGCCCTGTCTTATCAACAAAAGCTTATAGAAGTCGGAAGAACCCCTCATTTTTTGGTGGGCCACAGTCTGGGGGAATATAATGCTCTGGAAGCTGCCGGAGTCTTCAGCTTTGAAAACGGTCTTAAGCTGGTCAAACGACGAGGGGAACTCATGAGCGAAGCTGACAAAGGAGCGATGGCAGCCATCGTGGGAATGTCGGAAGAAGATATTAGGAACACACTAGAAAGAAATGATTTATCGCGAATCGATATAGCCAATTATAACTCTCCTACTCAAGTGGTTATCTCTGGATTGGAAGAGGATATTCGTATGGCGCAACTGTTATTCGAAAAAGAAGATGTCATGTTCATTCTTCTTAATACCAGTGGCGCTTTCCATTCGCGTTATATGAAACCGGCAAAATCCAAATTCGAGAGATATCTGAAAAAATTTAAATTTTCCGCTCTAAAAATTCCTGTAATTTCCAATGTTAATGCTCACCCTTATAATGACGATGCAATTGTTTCGAATTTATCCGATCAGATCACCCATTCGGTAAAGTGGTCGGAGAGTATAAGGTACTTGATGGGTCAAGGAAAGATGGAATTTGAAGAAGTTGGAGTCGGGAATGTACTAACGAAATTAATTACTAGTATTCAACAACAAGCTAAACCGTTAGTCATTGAAGAGGAGGCCATACTCCAATATAAGAGGGAATCATCCAGCGAGAAAGGGGGGATGGTTTCAGCAGTCGAATCCTTACCAAAAAACACATCAGTCACAACAGAAGATTTGTTAGCTCAAGGAGATGAAACCTCTGGTCTCAGCCGCCAGGAGCGTCGGGATCGGGAAATCGAAGCACTTCATAAAAAAATTGATGACTGGAATAGGACCTATCCACCCGGAGTAAAAGTCCAGGTGGAAGGCTATGTCAATGAGCTGGAAACCAGAACAAAAGCGATGATACTGTTTGGCCATCGGGGCGCCATATACATGAAGGGTTATGACGGTTATTTTGCGCTTGATGATGTCACACCTTTGGTGGAAGTTTTCTGATGAAGTTAAGAGTTTATCAGCTCCAAGTATCGAAACGGTGGATGAAGAATTACACCTATATAATTGAGGAGCGCGATTGTCAGGAAGCAATATTGGTCGATCCAGGATTGGACCGACTAAAAATCGAAAACGTGCTTAAGAAGAGAGGGTTAACAGTGACAGGAATCTTAGTGACCCATACGCATATGGATCACGTAGATTTAGTAAAAACCATGGCAATAAAATACGGAATACCAGTTTGGATATCACGAGTGGAACAAGAATTCTATGGTTATAGCTGTCCCAATTTGATTGCGATTGATTGTTTTGAAGAGTTTAGGTATCGAAACTTTGAAATTAAACCTTATTTAACTCCTGGCCATACTAAAGGGAGTGTGTGTTACTTAATGGGAGAAAATCTATTTACCGGTGATACGCTATTTGCTGAAGGATGTGGATTGTGCTTTGGGAAAGGTGCAAATCCGTATGACATGTTTGACAGTTTACAATTATTAAAACAGACACTTTCTAGTCAGATCCGGATTTATTCGGGGCACTCTTACGGGACACCACTCGGACAAAGGTTCGAGACTGTATTGACTAATGCATATTTACAAATTGAGGATAAGGAGGCCTTTGTGAAATTTCGAATGAGGAAAAGTCAGATTGAATCATTACGATTTCAATTTCCTGGGGAAGAGGAGTTATCCCCATGTCTTTGAATTTCGGCAACCGTCCGATTGAAACCGGTTTTATAGAAAAGTTTCGAATTCCTAATACTCACTAATTATTCATTGCTATATGTGTTCACGTCGCATTGACAAAGTGTGTTGTGGATTATTAATACAGGGAAAAATCCAATTGATCATAACAGAACAACAAGAAGTCCACTCCAAACATCTTGAGCAAAGCCAGTGGAACATCACGGCAGAGAGATTGGGCGACGCGAAGTTTAAGCGCGATTATGGTATCAAGTACGCGTATATCGTCGGCGGCATGTATAAGGGTATTGCCTCCCAGGAGATTGTGGTAGCTATGGGTAGATCCGGTTTTATCGGGTACTTAGGGACCGGTGGGTTACGGTTTAATGAAATAGAGTCTGCGATTCGATATATTCAGTCCGAACTGAAAGATGGACAGGCTTATGGCATGAACTTGTTGTGCCATTTAGATCAGCCTGAAATAGAGGAGCAAACCGTAGACCTTTTTCTAAAGTATGGTATTCGCTACGTTGAAGCAGCGGCATATATGCAAATAACGCCGAGTTTGGTTCGATACCGGCTAACGGGGTTGCGTCGCACTAACGACGGCATAATCGAAATCCCACACAGCATTCTTGCTAAAGTATCGCGACCGGAAGTTGCCACTGCCTTTATGCAACCGGCGCCGGAGCAAATTGTGAACAAATTACTGGAAAACGGACAGTTAAGCAAGAGCGAGGCAGAACTCGGAAGTTATATACCAATGTCCACAGAGATCTGTGTGGAAGCTGATTCCGGTGGTCATACCGACCAGGAGGTCGCATACGCCTTAATGCCGGTAATGCATCGGTTAAGAGATGAATTTATGGCGAAATATCGATATACTCATCCTATCCGTGTCGGTGCAGCTGGCGGTATCGGGACCCCGGAGGCTGCAGCTGCGGCCTTTATACTGGGGGCGGATTTCATTCTAACCGGGTCAATTAATCAGTGTACGGTTGAAGCGGGCACCAGCGATGCCGTAGAAGATATACTGCAGATGATCAATGTCCAGAATACAGCCTACGCACCGGCAGGGGATATGTTTGATCTGGGAGCGAAGGTGCAAGTCGTGAGGGAAGGCCTATTTTTTCCATCACGTGCTAATAAATTGTACGAGCTGTACAAGATGTATAACGCCTTAGATGAAATTGATGAAAAAACCGGAAACAAATACAGGAAAAATATTTTAGGCGATCGTTTGCAGAAGTATGGGAAGAAACAAAGGCCTTTTACTTAAAAACTAAGCCGAATGAAATCGCGAAAGCAGAACAACATCCGAAACATAAGATGGCCTTGATATTTAAGTATTATTTTATACATACAACACGTTTGGCGTTGAAAAGCAGTCCAGAGCAGAAAGTGGATTATCAAATTCATTGCGGACCCGCGTTAGGTGCCTTTAATCAATGGGTTAAGGGGACGGAACTGGCAGCATGGCGCCGTCGTCATGTGGCTGAAATAGGAGAACGAATGATGCGGGCCACAGCCGATTTATTGAACAACCGCTTTACCGTTTTTGGTGGACGGGTCACTTAAACTGAGCAATCCAGCCTGGATCAGTTCCTCGTCAGCAGGAAAAAAGAGTTAATCAGGCGACTACCTGATATGATATCGACAAAATGGAGGAGGCCGCTCCTGCTGGTGATTGGATAAGAGCTCACCGACAGAGTTGCCTTAATTGTTCACCAGTGCTTCCATCGATAAAATTTATAGTTAATTAATTGGAATTATTATTCAGAGAGTAAGAATGCTATCAAAACTAAATATGTATTGCCATGGATATGTCGCGATTCCAGTAATTGACGCCTGCAGAAAGCATGGGCTTTTTACGATTCTACAACCGACTAAGCCTACTAGCTTTTCTACTATTGTAAAAAAGCTCAAGCCCAATCCGGGATACCTGAGGATTGCGTTACATATGCTGGAATCCCTAGGTTGGGTTTCGAAAAATTCCAAACAAGCGTATATCCTCACCTCAGAAACAGAATCACAGGAAATCCCCGATAAAATTCTGGAACTGTACCGGATTCCGCTAGAGGAGTTGCTTGTTCAAAGAGAGCAACAGAACCAACTAAGTCGATGGATTCAAGAATTGATTGTTGTATGGAGTGTTTCTCCTTTGCGAACACATCGGCTCCTGGAAGGTAGCTTGCTTCTTCCTCTCTTAATGTCTATTCGGCATGGCGGGTACCTTGAACAAAAGCCTATATTTAAAACTCTCAACAAAGACTTGCAATCCACTCTCCGTATTATGTTTGTACATAAAAAATGGTGCATAGAGGAGAAAGGTAAAATAAACTTGACTGCTCTAGGCACCAAACTTATCGGACAGTTAAACGTCATGGCGATTGCCGCTTCTTACCGGCCTATTCTGGCGCAGATTCATGAACTACTATTTGGTAATCCAGCCCAAGTATTTCAAGAGGCCCCAAACTCAAAGATGTCTTATGTCAGTCGAAGCATGCATTCCCTTGCAAGCGAATTACAACATAAACAGGAGTTGAAGGATATCGAAGAACAAATCATCTCGATCTTCAATAAATTTCCCGTAAAAAAACAGCCGAAGTACATAGCTCACATGGGTTGCGGAGACGGCTCGTTCCTTGAACGACTTTATAGTGCAATCCGTAAACGCTCCAAGCGAGGTGAAGTCTTACAAAAATCCCCCTTGACCTTGATCGGAATAGATGATAAGCAAACAACTTTGCTTGAGGCAGAGAAATCGTTGGCAGATTTGCCCCATATTACTTTGCTCGGAGATATCAATGATCCCGAACAACTCGTGTCGGACTTAAAGGCCAAAGGGATATACGACACAGAGAATATTCTGCACGTCCGCTACTTTTTGGATTGCGACTTTAGGTATTCGACTTCCAAACAAGCTAGTCAAATAAGTAAGGAACTGCCTATCACTCCCGAGGGAAATTACGTGGATTATAGAGGAAAAAGTATTTTCCCCAAGCAAATTGTTAAGGCATGGTGGAACCATTTGGCTCGGTGGTCCAGGATAATTAACACTCATGGACTGCTTCTACTGCAATCTCACTGCTCGCCGACGCACGTGGCCTACTCCTACTTTGAAAAGGCAGAAAGCCTCTATTATGATACGTTGCATGCATTATCCAGACGCTATTTAACGGATGCAGAGTTCTTTCTCGTATTAGCAGCGAACGTTGGCCTATTTACTAAACAGCAACCAGTACGCTATCCGGCTGCCCTACCCTTTTGTCGTATCACAATCAGCCATTTAGAGAAACGGGATTATACGATCCGTAACGCGGATATAAGCGATCTGAACGTGTTAACTCACCTAGAAGAAGGCTGCTGGACGCCCGCCTTACAAACTTCCGGTGCAGACATAGTGAGTCGACTGACCGATTATCCGCAAGGTCAGTTTGTTTTAGAATTCAATAACCAAGTCGTGGGGGTAATTTATTCACAGCGGATCGAATGTAAAGCTGTCTTACAGGGAGTATCAGGGAAGAAGGTATTTAAATTGCATAAGGCCGACGGTCCCATTGCGCAGTTGCTTGCCATCAATATTCTCCCTGAAATGCAGCATAAGAATTTTGACACCCAACTCTTAGAGTTTATGCTGCAACGTTGCAGCCTCACGAATGGTGTGGAGTCTGTTGTCGCCGTTACCCGCTGTAAAGAGTATAACATTAAATCTAACCTACCTTTAGAAGACTATATTCACACATGTAATGAGCAAGGACGCTTGGTAGATCCGATATTACGCTTTCACCACCAACATGGAGCAAAGATTGAAGACATCATCCCAAATTATCGGTCTGGAGACACGCAAAATAAAGGTTGTGGAGTTCTGGTCAGCTACGCTATTCACAATCGTACAAGAGATGAAGTCCAGAGTGAGAAAAACTTGCCGCAACGAACAAGTTGTGTTCCGACACCACAATCTCGTTTCTCAACAGAAAAAGAATGTTTGAAGAATCTTCTTTCTGATGGGCAAAAAGGACTATGGGTACTGCAAAAGACATATCCTGAAATGAGTACTTACAATATTCCTCTATGCTTTCGTATTTTTAAGAATTTAGACGTAGAGATTTTTAGACAAGCGTGTTGCGTTCTTTTGAAGCAATATCCCATACTCACATCCTCGTTCAAAGAAGATGATGGCGTTCTGTATCAGATCATGGATCCACTCGCATCACTTGTGATCGAGGATGAGATGCAAGAGGTGCCATCCGAATTTCAAAAGCTGCTTTTTATTCTTAATCAAAAAGCAAAAAAACCTTTCATCCTGGAAGAGGGGCCTTTATTACGAGTTCATCTCTTTTCTATCTCAGAGAATAAATCCATTGTACTTATTGTCATTCATCATATAATTTTTGACGTACATTCTTCACCACTCTTGATTAAAACACTCCTGGATACCTATCAAGCATTGAGTCAAGGAAAGGAAGCTATTTTGACTCCTCCGCCAGCTCGTTACCAGGACTTTGTTGTAGAACAGCAAAAAATACTGGAAAAAGAGGAACACCTTTCGTATTGGCAGCAGCAACTTTCCGGAACGTTGCCCACGCTGGATCTACCGACTGATCACCCTCGTTTTTCCTCCCAATCCTATCAAGGAAAAACCCATACCTCCCTCCTTTCTGCAGAAGAGAGTAAGCGAGTGAAACGTTTTTCAAAAGATAAATCGATAGATTTGTCAACCTTTTTTTTGTGTATTTTTAAGGGGCTGCTGCATCAATATACCGGCCAGGAGAATCTTATCGTTGGAATCTCCGTCGATGAACGAAGGAAAAAACAGTTTGATAAGCTGATTGGTTTTTTTATTAATATGGTTCCGGTCCGGAGTTATTGCATTGAAAATCAGTCATTTCTTCACTTCTCAAAAACAGTGCAAGCTACGCTCGCCAATGGATTCAGTCATAGTTACCCTTTCTCCGCCTTGGTTCGACATTTCAATATTTCTGATGTAGAAAATACACCCATTTTTCAGGCAGCTTTTGAATATCAAGAATTTCTTTCATCGGCCAACTTGCGACGACTTCAGAGTGATTTTTCCCTGCCCATAGAATTTATTGAAGAAATCCATCAGGAAGGAGAATATGAGCTGGAACTGGAGGTGCAGGAGCAAAAACACGAATTTGTTCTCAACCTCAAATATAATTCCGGCTTATTCGATGATTCCACCATTGCCCGAATGATAGGGCATTATATGAAATTGCTTAGAGAGGTGACGGCAAACCCTAATTTGTGCTTAGGTGAGGTTCCTCTCCTCTCGGAAGAGGAGGAGAAAAAACTCCTTTTTGGTTGGAACGACACAGAAATTATGTATCCCGAAAAACAATGCGTTCATATGTTATTTGAGAGCCAAGCTCAAACAACACCCAAGGCGATTGCCGCAGTGTTCGAAAACGAGCTGTTAACCTATGAAGAGCTGAACAAAAAAAGCACAATCTTAGCGAAGTTTTTGCAAAAATCCGGAATTAGACCCGACAAACTAGTGGCGATCTGTGTTGAGCGATCCCTAGAGATGTTGGTTGGACTAATCGGAATTCTCAAAGCAGGAGCCGCCTATGTCCCATTGGATCCAGAGTATCCTGAGGAACGCCTGGCGTATATGCTGGAGGATAGCCAGGCTTCGATTGTTCTCACTGAATCTGCACTGATGGATAAGGTATCCGAATTAATAGGACAAGCGAAACCAACAGATCAAGGCAAGCAAGTTCATTGTATCGCTTTAGACACTGAATGGAATGAAATTATAAAAGAGGCAGAGGGTCGAAAACGACTTCAGCGGAAGGTGAAACCTCACCACTTGGCCTATGTCATTTATACCTCCGGAAGTACTGGAAAACCAAAGGGCGTAATGGTTCCTCATCAAGCTTTAACGAATTTTCTTATTTCTATGGGAAACCAGCCGGGACTACAAGCCAATGATAAACTGCTTGCGGTTACAACCTACTGTTTTGATATCGCTGGTTTAGAACTCTATTTACCTTTGATCAAAGGGGCTATATGCCACATTTGTCATGCCGAAAAATTGAAAGATGCCGAAAAACTGAAGAATGAGATAAAACGTGTAAAACCAACCATCATGCAAGCCACCCCGGCTACTTGGACAATGCTCTTTAATGCCAATTGGACAAATGAAGAAAAAATAAAGATTCTCTGTGGTGGGGAAGAACTGCCGAAATCATTGAGTCATCATTTTATCAATACCGACACCGAGGCGTGGAATCTGTACGGTCCGACAGAGACGACTATATGGTCAACTGTTCACCGGATTACAGAAGCAGAGACCATCACTATTGGAAAACCGATTGCCAATACGCAAGTTTATATCGTCGATAATAAATTACACCTCAAACCGATTGGCATTGCCGGTGAACTTTGTATTGCCGGCGCCGGATTAACTAAAGGTTATTTAAATCGACCGGAACTGACAGAAAAGAAATTTGTGGATAATCCATTTTGTTCCGATGCAAAGCTTTATAAAACGGGAGATTTGGCTCGTTGGCTTGGGGATGGAACGATCGAGTTTATGGGACGGATAGACCGGCAGGTCAAGATTCGGGGATTTCGAATTGAATTGGGAGAAATAGAAACGCAACTCAATCATCATCAAATGATTAAAGAAAGTGTTGTCCTGGCTAAAGAGCAAGAAGGCAGTAAGCAGCTCATTGCCTATTATGTTAGTAAAAAGCAAATTAATAAATCGGAACGTATTGATTCACAAGAATTAGGAAATTACTTACGATCGATTTTGCCTGAGTATATGATACCGGCCTTCTTTATTCAGTTAGACAAAATGCCATTAACATCGAATGGCAAGTTTGATCGACTGGCATTAACAGAGCGAGAGGTGGTCATCACCCGAACCGAGAAAATATGCCAACCTCAATCAGAAGTGGAAGATAAGGTCCTAGCGATATGGAAGGGGGTCCTTCATGTTGAAGATATAGGTACTGAAGATCGTTTTTTTGATGTAGGCGGTAACTCTCTATTGGCCGTAACTGTAGCCGAAAAAATCAAGAAAGACCTTGATCGCGATTTTAATGTAACGAAACTTTTCAAGTACACCGATATTAAAAAAATTAGTAACTATATTACCAGTACCAGCTTGCAATCAACATCCCGGCACGTACTGAAAATCCAATCCTCAAGCGTCGGATCAGCTGTGAACGCTTACCGGCAGAAGAGAGCGCTATCATCCGTAGATGAAAAGAGAAACCAGGACCATAACCCTTTGGATTCCAACAACGCCCCTCAAAAAGATCTTCACTCCGATATGGACGACTCACCCATTGTGATTGTTGGCATGGCTGGAAAGTTCCCTATGGCTAACGACCTTCATGCGTTTTGGAACAATCTTATCGAAGGCAAGAACTGTATTACAGAGATTCCTCGCGATCGTTGGGATTGGAAGGCCATTTACGGAAACCCCGCAAAGGAAACCAATAAAACACAAATCAAGTGGGGTGGCTTTATCGAAGGAGTCCAAAAATTTGATCCTTTGTTCTTTGATATTTCTCCTCGAGAAGCAGAGCTTATGGATCCCCAACAACGCCTATTAATGACGTACGCATGGCTCGCAATGGAAGATGCCGGTATCCCTCCCCTAACATTTTCACAACAGGCCACTGGCGTTTTTGTTGCGACAGCTCCCGGAGAATACCACAATTTTCTCTCTACGACTCCGGAAGACAATCCCTACAGGATAACCAGCGCCATGACGTCAATGATCCCGAATCGTATTTCTTATGCGTTGGATTTATGCGGCCCCAGTGAATACTGTGAAACGGCTTGCTCTTCATCGCTCGTGGCGTTGCATCGTGCCATTCAAGCTCTTCATCGCCAGGAATGTAGCCAGGCCATTGTGGGCGCCGTCAATTTGCTCCTTTGTCCTAAGAAATTCATTGGTTACGAATCGATGGGGCTTCTGAGTCAGGAGAATCATGTTAAATCCTTTCAGGCTAAGGCTAATGGGTACATTCGCTCCGAAGGGATTGGTGTGATAATCCTTAAACATTTGCAACAAGCCGTGAAGGATAAGGACATAATTTATGCTTTGATTAAAGGCACGGGAGTTTTTCATGGCGGCAAAGGAATGTCATTAACTGCACCCAATAGTACTGGAATAAAAAGAGCGATGATTCAAGCCTATCGGGCATCCGGAATTGATCCACAAACAGTGTCATATATCGAAGCCCATGGAACGGCTTCTCCACTCGGCGATAGCATCGAAATCGAGGCGTTGGAATCCGGGTATCACGAGCTTGTAGAGGCTTATCCTCATAAGAAAAGAACAAAACATCCTTGTCATCTGAGTAGTTTAAAACCCTGTATTGGGCATGGAGAAATCGTTTCCGGAATGGGGGCATTGATCAAAGTAGTCTCGGCAATACGACATCGAGTCATTCCAGGTATTCCCCGATTCACAACACTCCATGAACATGTCTCACTTGACCAGAGTCCATTCACAATAAAGGCAGAAAATCAACCCTGGAAACCATTGAAAGGTACAGAGGGTAATCTTCCTCGTCGAGCCAGTATCAATAGTTATGGGTTTGGTGTAAACGCGCATATGGTTCTGGAAGAATATATCCCTCTGCAAGAAGAACCACTGCCTACATTTACCACACCCTCGCCTCAGATTGTGATTTTCTCGGCAAAAGATTCCAATCGATTACAATCCATTGTTCGAAACATGCAATTATTTTTAGAAGGTCATCCCAAAATTTCCTTGCCCGATCTCGCCTATACTCTTCAAATAGGACGGGGAGCCATGAACAAACGTTTGGCCATTATTGCATCGTCATTAGACGAA
The DNA here is from genome assembly GCA_021772675.1 of Verrucomicrobiota bacterium. GTDB lineage: Bacteria > Verrucomicrobiota > Lentisphaeria > JABSQK01 > JAJFLO01 > JAJFLO01. Next base: position 15,074 of record JAJFLO010000188.1, read on the forward strand.
TTGTCTCAATGGTTAATGAACTATTCGTCGTTATCGACAGCTTCCAGGCAGAAACCGATTTTTATAGGCACTATCAAGGATGGAGTGAATGAGAAGAAGAAGAATGAAGCGCTCATGAAAGCTGCATTCGAAAAGAGACATTTAGAGAAAATTGCTTCTCTCTGGGTGAAAGGAATTGATGTTTCATGGGAAGAATTACATCATGGCCAACCTGTACGGAGGATATCTCTACCCATTTTTCCATTTATAGAAAAGGCGTACTGGCTCCAGAATTCATCAAACTTAAAGAAAACGAATGCGTCACAACAAAAACAAGTTGCAATACAAAAGGGTAATATGAAAAAAAAGCGGATTTGTGTCGTGGGAGCAGGTCCCTCAGGCCTGGTTATGGCAAAGAGTTTGTTAGAAGAAGGGCACCAGCCAATTATTTACGATGCACAGGATGCCTTAGGAGGCGTTTGGAATCTAAAAGCCCATAAATCCGTGGGAGCCTATAAAAAAACGCGATTTCAGAATTCAAAGGACACCAGTTTCTTTTCTGACTTTTATCCGACTACAGGTAAAGGCATTTTTCTAGGCGTCGAGGAGGTTCGGGAATATTTGGCACAATATGCTCAAAAGTTTGACTTATCTTCATCGATTCACTATCACTCTAAAATTCTTTCTGTCCACGAAGAAGGAAAGCAATGGACCGTTCGAATTCAACAAGAGGGACGACAATTTTCGGATATATTTGATGGAATTGCACTCTGTCATGGGCGATATCGGGTGCCATTTCGTCCTTCAATAGAAGGATTGGATCAATTTCAAGGAGAAGTAATTCACTCCGGCCAGTATTACGACAATAAAATTTTTACAGGCAAACGAGTATTGGTGATTGGTAATGGAGTGAGCGGCATGGATATTGCCGAGGAGGCAACTCAAACGGCTGCAGAAGTCTTTTGGAGCATGCGATCTTTAAGATTCGTATTGCCCAGGATGGTTGGGTTTCTTCCTAATGATTTTGTATCACCATCAAATCTAATGATGTCGGAATATACAAGAAGTATTAGGAACATTGAACAGTTAAAGGATTCCATGCCTGAGTATTATGCTTTGTTTCAAAAAAGCGGTCTCTTTCCTAGCCTGCAAGAGTTCAGGCAACATCCCTTCGTGCTTGTCAATGACGGCGCGATAAAGCAGGTGGCGGAAGGAAAAATTCAAACAATTGTTGGAGAAGTGGAACGATTTGTAGACAACGGGTGCATTTTTTCCGGATCTCGGAAAACAATTGACGAATTAGATATGGTTGTGCTGTGCACTGGATATAAACCTTTATCGGTTTTTGACTACGTTGAGGGTATATCTCCTCAACAAGATTTTGCTATGGGACTCTTTCACCATGAAAATCCAAGTATGGTGAATCCTTATGGTTTACAAGAAATCGGTACAATAGGGAGTTTTCCTTTTCTTGAAATGGTGGCTCGTTGGTACGCGCAGATCATGTCGGGCAATTATCAACTATCCCAAGAAGAATTAGAACATCGAGTAGATGTACATGATATCGTGTTGGCGCCTATTTCCAGTTTAATATTTGGTTTAAAATTAGGTTTGGTCCCAAAACCGGAAAAGGAATTTAAAGAGTTCTGGAAGATATTAAATATTCCATGCTTTCCCATGATTTATCGTATGCGCGGGCCTCATGCAGATCCCAAGGCGCAGGCTTCTCTTGCACGATGTCTTCAACGTTCCCTAATTCAAAATGACAAACAGGATCCGGAACTGGAAAAAATAAAATACAGACTGCTGGCTGGGCTGGATGATGAGGCATTGCAAGATTTATTGAGCAGGGAGGAAATAACAGAAAATGACTATCAAAATGCACAATCTCATCGCCACGACCCAATCATACTGAATTGGAACTCTCAATACATGAAAGTGAAAAGAAAACACTCCGAAGAAAGAACGAAGGCAACAGATGAAAAAATCACTTCTCTACACCCCCTAAAAGATGCACAATATAAAGAGTTATTCTCACAAGTTAAGCAAAAAAAATTGGACGCCTACGGTTTGATTAATGAATTAAGACTAATGGAGATTACATAAAGATGGCCAAGCTGGAAGAGATCATTCAAAAGATACAGGAAGGAGTGCTATCCGAAGAACAGGGTATGGCGATTTTCTCATCGTTGCATGAAACAATAAAAAAGGAAAATACTGGTCATACAATTTCCGGGAATGCGTTTCAAGGTCGCTTGAAAACCCTCATGGCTCAAATCCTAAAATTAAATCCGGAAGAGATTGAGCCGGAAAACAATTTAAGTGCGTATGGATTTAGCTCGGTCACATTGACGGCATTCTCTCACAAGATCACCGAGGTTTATTCCGCGATTCGGTTGGATCCATCTGTCTTCATGGAACATGCAACGCTAAAAGACCTAAGTGCTTTTCTATACGATAGATACTCTGCTGTTTTTTCTCGCTCAATACAAAACAATGGCACGAAAAATACATCACCAGAAGCGTTTGAATTCGAAATAGACCTGTCTCTTCTTGAAAGCAAGACGCCTTCTTTGCCCAAAAAGGCAGAGTATTCAATAGAAGTAAAGGAAGAAAAGGACCGGGAGTTCCAGCCAAACCGTTCAGAAGAAATCGCCATTATCGGCATTGGCGGCAGGTTCCCCGGAGCTCAAAATACTCATGAATTCTGGAATAATTTAGTGCACAACAAATCCTGTATTTCGAAAATTCCGCAAGATCGCTGGGATTGGAAAAAAATTTTCGGAGATCCCAACGAGACCAATAAAACGGATTGTTATCATGGTGCATTCATCGAGAACGTAGCACGTTTTGATCCATTCCATTTTAATATTTCGCCCAGAGAAGCCAAGCTGATGGATCCCCAACAAAGATTGCTTCTGGAAGCGACTTGGGAAACATTAGAAAACGCTGGTTATTCTAAAGAATCATTATACGCCAAAAAGATAGGCCTATTTATTGGCGTCGAGAGGCAAGATTATCTTGAGGTGATCAGAGAATCCGGATATCCAATAGATGGTCATTTGAATACGGGCAATGCTCACGCCATGCTGGTGAACCGAATTGCCTATTTTTTTGGTTGGAAAGGGCCTGCTTTGGCGATTGATGCCGCGTGCGCCAGTTCCTTTGTCGCCATACACAAGGCTATCAATAGCATACAAAATGCCCAGGCAGAAATGGCGGTAGCGGGAGGGATCCATCTGTTACTGACTCCAGGGGTATGCATTTACAACCGAAAATTGGGATTGTTTACCGGAGACGATCATGTCAAGCCTTTTGATAAGGACGCTTCCGGTCATTTCTTCGGAGACGCTTTGGGGCTGGTATTTTTAAAACAACTTTCTTCAGCAATTAAGGATAGAGATACCATTTTCGGTGTTATTAAAGGTATGTCTGTCAGACATGGAGGGCAAGGCATGTTTTTGGAAGCGCCGAACGCTATATCCTTTAAGGAGGTTATTCAAGAAACGCTGGACCAAGCAAAGCTATGCCCGGATGACATCGATTATATTGAAGCTCAAGGAACAGGCAATCATTTAACAGACATTATGGAATTGAAAGCCTACCACAGTATTTTTTCAAATAAGTCAGGAAAACAGACTATGCTCAGCACGATTAAGGGTCATACTGGGCACTTTTCAGGAGCCTCAGGGGTCATTTCGTTAATAAAAGCTATTCTATCCTTGAAAAATAACCGGTTGATAAAAGTAAACCATTTGAAGAATCTTAATTGGAGCCCTGATGATGGAGAATTTTCCTGCAAGATTCTGGAGAATACCATAGACTGGAAACAAAAACAGCACAACGGGAGGCCGGTTTCCAGAAGAATCGGTATTCATAACTTTGGTTTTGGCGGCGTCAATGGACATATGATCTTAGAGGAATACATAGCTCCCCAAATTAAGAACGTCATTAAAAATAAAGAAGTGATTATTCTTTCTGCACGGACCAAAGAACAAATTGTCCTGTCAGCAGAGAGACTCTTAGACTATTTAAACACGGGAGTATATGACTGTTACGGTATTAGCGACATTCAATTACGAGACATTGCTTATACACTTCAGGTGGGGCGGCAGCCAATGGAGGAACGGGTTATCTTTTGGGTCGATACTCTATCAGAATTAAAGGAAAAGTTAGCTCTTTGGGTCAAAGGCAATATGGATATTGAGTTCATTTGCCATGGAAATACTGAAGAGAGTAGAGAGGTGCTTCAATTTCTGTCAGATAGCGACTTCAAAGAGGTTGTTGAAAAATGGATTAAAAAGAGAAATTTTTGGCAATTAGGAAAATTATGGGTTAAAGGGTATAAGATAAATTGGAACCTTCTTCACGAAGAAACCAACACGCCTCAACGGATATGTCTGCCCACCTATCCGTTTACCCAGGATAGCTATTGGGTTCCGCCTCCGTCTAACAACCTCGGCGAGATCAGTCCATCTTCGTCTACAATTTTGACGAAACAAGGAACAAGAGGATATTTACACCCGTTGGTGCATGAGAATACGTCTAATTTTAACGAGCAACGGTTTAGTTCTATGTTTACCGGACAGGAATTCTTCCTTGCAGATCGGGTCGTAAAAGGTAAAAATATTTTACCTGAGGCAGCCACACTTGAGATTGCGCGAGTTGCCGTGGAACAAGCAGTGGGAACAATAGATAGAGATCTGACGGCAATTTTCCTCAAAGATGTGGTGTGGGCGGAACCGATCGCTATTAACAGCCACGCAAAAGACGTCCATATTGGACTCTTTACACAGGAAAGTGGTGACATTCAATTTGAAATCTATACTCAACCGGACGATCCAAAAGAAGGGCTTACCGTCCATGCTCAGGGAGTAGCAATACTGAGCTCAACAAGTAAAGCTCCAATCTTGGATATCTCCGCAATAAAGGCTCAGTGCAATAAACATAGCCTTAGCGCCGAGCAATGCTTTGAAACCTTTAGAATTATAGGCATTGACTATGGTCCTAGTTATCAAGGCATTGAAGGATTCTATATTGGACATCAACAGGCGTTGGTAAACCTTTCCTTACCCCCTTCTGTTTCGGAATTTCACGATCAATTTATCCTGCATCCCTGTCTTATGGATTTGGCGATACAGGCCTCAATTGGACTGTTGTCGGAGTTAAGTGAAACGTCTATAGAGCAAACCCTTCCATTGGCTCTTAAAGAATTACGTATTATGGGGGCATGCACTTCTTCTATGTGGGCTTGGATACGCTCCTCTGAGGAAAGCTCCCCGGAAGATAACGCCCGGAATCTCGATATTGATTTTTGTGATAACCAAGGAAATGCGGTCATCATTTTGCGGGGAATGATTTTTCAAGCGGGAGAAGTCCATCCTGCAACGGGAGTCGATAATTTGGCAGATATCAAATCAGCCATGCCTATAGAGGTAAAGGGCATGATTCCTACTCTAAACGGAACAGGATCCATGACAAAGACGCTTAGTTCCTACTCGGAGAGCTTTGCTAATTACGCAGGCCAATGTGACGCTGAAGTGTTGGATGTCGGCTGTGCCTATGGCGTAGCGACAATTGCAGCTCTTAGGCGAGGCGCCCGGGTGTTGGCAATCGATATGGACCAGGGACATCTCGATATTTTGGAAGGTGACGTTAGTGGTGAATTCAAGCAAAGGCTAAGCACCCAACAAGGCGTATTACCGGACGTTGACTTTGAATACGAACGCTTTGCGGCCATTCATGCGGCCCGCGTTATTCATTTTTTGAGGCCTGAGGATGTTCAAAAGACAATTCAGAAGATGTATCATTGGTTACAACCGGGAGGAAAATTATTTTTGATTAGTGACACACCCTACTTCCCACACTGGGCCGCCAGGGTATCCGAATATGAAGCTCGTAAGGCAAAAGGGGATTTATGGCCGGGGTACATCGACAATATCAACAAGTTTTTCGATGATCGAGATCTTGTTGGCGGATCAAATTTTTTGGATTCTGGTAAGGATGCAGCAACGGCGTTGGCAGGCATTGATGTTATCAATCTTCTTGATCCCGATACACTTAATCGAGAATGCACGGAAGTAGGATTCAAGGTAGAGGACGTAGGGTACGAAAGTCTGGCCATCGACATCGACGGCGTTAAGCTGCGGGGAGGAATGGAACATGTCGGGGTTGTCGCCGTGAAGCCCCTTCGTGAGAAAACATCAATGTATGATGAATTCGCGCATACATTGAGACCAATAGAAACACCTAAAGTTGAGGCATCGTTATGATTTCGTCCAACTACCATTTAGAAAAAATCCGAAAGACATTGCGGCTGATGTTAGCTGAAGAGCTTCATATGCAGGCCGGCGATATCAGGGAGGAGAAAAAATTTGTTGAACTAGGGGTCAGCTCAAGAATTGGCATGATCTGGATTAGCAGAGTCAATGAGGAATTTGAGTTATCTATTCCAGCGGTAAGAGCGTATAACTATCCAACGCTCAAAGATTTTGCAAAGCTCGTGTTGGCCGAAGGTCAGAAGCAAGGCCTATTCCAGGAAGAGAGCGCCAAAGCGGTTGTCTCTACACCCCGGCACCTAGCAACACCCCGCAGACCAGCGCTTGCTCCTGCCCGCAGAAGCTTCAAAAAAGAAAGTGCCAAAACCGTTGTCTCTACACCGCCGAAACTAACAACGCTCCATCGACCAACGCTTGCCCCCATCCCTAGAAACCATTCCCTTCCTTCGCACTCTCGATCGACTCCGAGAATGCTAAGTAAGTCTGAGAAAGTTGAAAAAGTATTATCAAAAGAACCTCCCGAGATTGCCGTTATCGGCATTTCAGGACGCTATCCTAAAGCAAAGAATATTGAAGAATTTTGGAAAAACCTACGGGATGGAAAAGATTGTATTACCGAAGTCCCTAAAGAACGTTGGGATCATAGCCTGTACTTCGATGAAGACAAAAATAAACCCGGAAAAACCTATGGCAAATGGGGAGGCTTTTTAGGTGGCGTTGATCAGTTTGATCCTCAGTTCTTTAACATCTCACCGAGTGAAGCGAAACAAATAAATCCTGAAGAACGTTTGTTCTTAGAAACAGCCTGGAATGTGTTCGAAAATTCAGGATACACGCGACAGACACTGCAAGCTCGATATCAAAATAAGGTTGGCGTTTATGTTGGTGTTATGTACCAACATTATCATTACTACCTACAGGCCAGTACGGATTCCGTGGTTTGCATATGGGCGAACGGCTCTATTGCAAACCGAGTTTCATACTTTTTTAATCTACAAGGTCCTAGTATAGCAATTGACACCACATGTTCTTCCTCCGCTATCGCTATTCATATGGCCTGTGAAAGTCTGTCGAAAAGCGAATGCAGCCTTGCCATCGCCGGTGGAGTTAATCTTTCCATTCATCCGAGAAAATTCCTGGGTTTAAGTCAGATAAAAATGATTGGTAGCCATTTGAATAGCAGAAGTTTTGCGGAGGGAGATGGATATCATCCGGCAGAGGCTGTTGGAGCTGTATTATTGAAACCACTCTCTAACGCAATTCAAGATCGAGATTCTATTCTGGCCATTATTAGATCAACATCGACTAATCATGGAGGACACAGCAATGGATATTCCGTACCGAATCCCAATGCACAAACTCAGTTGATTGAAGATAATCTGACGAAATCCGGGATTGATCCACGAACAATCAGTTATGTTGAATCAGCTGCCAATGGGTCTCTTCTGGGAGATCCGATCGAACTAACAGCATTGCATGACGCCTTTCGTAAATTTACTTCGGATCAAGAATTTTGCGCCATTGGCTCTGTAAAATCCAATATAGGTCATGCTGAAGCTGCTTCAGGGATTTCTCAACTGACCAAAGTTATCTTGCAATTACAACATCAACAACTGGTTCCGTCAATTAAAGCGACCCCGCTTAATCCCAATTTAGATTTCAAAGACAGTCCATTTTATATACAGGAAGACCTTCAGGAATGGAAACGTCCTCGTTTAAAGAGCAATGGGGAATGGCGCGAATACCCCAGACGGGCAGCTATTAGTTCCTTTGGCGCAGGAGGATCCAACGCTCATATTATCGTTGAAGAATACAATCAGGAAATAGTCGAAAGCCAAACCGGAAAGGTTCATGAGGAACCCACCAGTGAAAAGACAACTAAAGATCAGTTCATTATAGTGCTGTCTGCAAAAAACTCAGGTCGCCTTAAAGCCATGGTGAAGAATCTGTACGATTTTGTCAGTGACAAAATCTTGAATCTACGCGAACTGGCATACACCCTTCAGGTAGGTAGAGAAGCGATGGAATCACGATTGGCCATGGTCGTCAATAACCACGCAGGACTAATTCTCACTCTGGAAGAGTACCTGAAATCAATAGAAGAAGACAAAAATATCGAGTTTTCTATCCCCATATACCAAGGAAATCTGGAGGAGAATGCATCCGAAAGTCAAAGCATATTTTCCGGGACGACAGGAGAATCAATAGCCCAATTGCTTCTAGCAGAGAAGAATTATGAAAAACTTGCACTTTATTGGACTCAGGGAGGTGCGATCCCATGGCAATTTTTCTATCAGGGAAAAGACATTCGTATAATAACCTTGCCGAACTACCCTTTCGCGAGAAAACGCTATTGGTTGTCTGAGGGAGATACACCAACGTCTGAAAACATAGAGAAAAATAAAGATTCGCATTCAAGCACTCAAAGCGATGAGAGGTTGGGCGTTGGTAGGTTGAATGGCCGTCTTGAACAAAGGATAAGTGAACTATTAGACATCCCTGTGAACGAGTTGCCAACTCGGAAATCTCTCAATTCTTTAGGGTTCAATTCTGTGATGGCAATTACCTTATGTTATAAATTAGAGCAGGATTTTAGCACTGAAATACCGATATCTGCTATAAACGATCATCAAACCATAGAACAATTAAAACGCAATTTAGAGGAGATCGTTCAATTGATTCCTCCCGACGTTCAGTCCGGGGAGAATATTCAGAATCTCGATCAGAAAAATACATTAACCAAACAGATTCGAACGGATAAGTCTAACATCCTGCCGAAGATAATTCGAAATACTTCCGAACGATACAAACCTTTTCCACTTACTGACATTCAGGAATCTTATTTTGTGGGCCGCTATCTTGGCTTAGGCAATGACCGTGTAGGATGCCATAACTATTTTGAATATGAAGTAATAGGCCTGGACATCACCCGCTTGGAAAATGCCTGGCAGCGCTTGGTCGCTCATCACGATATGCTTAGATGCATGATCTTATCCGATGTACGACAGGTGATCCAACAGAACACGGCGCCTTTTGAATTCAAAATATATCGGATGAGTGAAAAAAAGCAATCGGAACTGTCCGAGCATTTAGACAATTTACGGAAATCCATGTCCCATAAGATCTATGATATTGAAGAGTATCCCCTATATGATATCAGGATAACCGAATGTGCAGGACAACGATTTATCGTCCATTTCAGCATTGACTCATGGATAATTGATGGTTTTAGTTTTCGGCTACTATTAAGACAATGGAGTCTATTATATGATCAACCGGAAAAAGAACTCGCCGTACTGGGAATGAGCTTCCGCGACTATGTCATCGGGGTAAAAAATTTCGAATCTTCTGATCGCTGCAAAAGAGACCTCGAGTATTGGACAAATAGGCTGGAAGGTATGCCGGATGGTCCGTCTCTGTTATTTGGTCACGGGCTCGAAACACAGAATGGGGACGGTTTCAGCCGCAAAAGGTTAACAGGTTCTCTTCAGAAAACCCATTGGAATTCCCTTAAGAAAAGGGCAGAATCATTAGGTTTTTCACCGACGGCGTTGTTATTGCGCGTATTTTCCGAAGCGCTGCTTTGCGAGTCAAGTCGTAACCCCTTTTCTTTAATCCTAACCTATTTTAACCGATTACCCTTGCATCCTCAAGTTGATCAAGTGCTAGGCCCATTTATCTCAACTAACATCTTTATTGTTGATGATCTAAATGGATACGGTTTTACTGAAAAAGTTAAATTGACTCAAGAACAACTTTTACAGGATCTGAACCATAGCAACGTCGGCGGAATAAGGGTGCTGAGGGAACTCAAAGCAAAACGAAGAATCTCGAATTCCGTCTCTTTTCCAGTCGTATTTACTTCTGCACTAAGCGAGATGAAACAGGAAAAGAACGACGTGTGTACGCTTGAGATGGCGTCGTATGCAGTCTCCCAAACCCCGGGAATTTATTTGGACCACCAGGCTAGCGAACGAAAAGGAGATTTAGACTTCAGTTGGGATGTGGCAGAAGGGCATTTTAAGCCCGGCGTTATTGATGAAATATTTTCTAATTATTGTCGTATGCTTCTACTTCTTTCAACTGAGGATGAAATGTGGCAACGTGAAGATTGGCCATCGAAAATAATAGAGCACAGCTTCCTCCAGAGAGATTTAGCCCCACATGGCAAACTATTAGTCGAAGGTTTTTCACCGAATTTAAAAGACAACATTCTGACTGTAGATATCAAATTGCAAACGGAGAAGGAAGAGCGCTATTCACCCTTTCCCCTAACGAATTTGCAGGAATCCTATGCCTTTGGTCGAAGCGGTTATTTGAATGGAGGGAATCAAAGTTGTCAATTTTATTATGAATTTGAAGTCAATGACCTTGATGTGGAAAAACTCGAACAAGCATGGCAAAAGCTGATCGCGGTCCACGACATGCTGCGCACTGTGATCCAATTGGATGGAACTCAAAAACTATTAAAAAAGACGCCTCAATATAAGATAGAAGTAGCGGACTTAACAAAGAAGAAGAAAAAAGAATGTGATTCAATTTTAAAAGATATCAAATGCAACATGATTGACTACGTCTTCCCCTTAAACAAATGGCCCAATTTCGAGGTAAGAGTTTCAAGAACTGGAAAAGGCAAAACTAGGATTCACATCATAATTGATATGATGATAGCCGACTTCTACAGCATCCAACTTTTATTATATCAAATGGCCCGTTTATATAGCAATCCGGATGAAAACATCAAAGTGCCTGAACCATCGTTTCGAGACTATATTCTATCCCTACATCGCTACAAGAAAACTTCCGGTTACCAGAAAGACCTCAAGTATTGGGAAAAAAAGTTTGACACTCTACCTTCGGCGCCACTGCTTCCATTGAACACAAAACAGACTTCTCAACCCCGTTTACGAGTAATATGGATAGGCGGCATACTTGAAAACTGGAAGACACTTAAAGAGAAGGCCAAGAATCTGTCCGTAAGCCCCAGTATGATTCTCCTCACCGCTTTTGCCGAAGTGTTAGCAGATTGGTCGAAGGATCCACGATTCAGCATTGTTGTTCCTTGCTTTGATCGTGCTCCAATCCATAACGAAATATATGACGTTGTCGGAGATTTTACCGCAATGGGCTGGGTAGTGAGATCAGAATCTAAGCTAACCTTTGAAGAGCGGGTATGGCTAAATCACAAGCAGCTAACCGAAGATTTATCTAAGATGCCGGAGAGCAATCTAACGGTCTTACGGAAAAAGTCCATGGGAAAGAAATCCCGGGAGAGATTATCCTTTCCAGTTGTGTTTTCAAATCTTATCGATCTTCAGACCTTGAATCTATCAAAAAGGTTTCAATTGAAGGAGATGTCAGGTAAAACACCCCAGGTTACCCTGGATAGCATCAATATTGAGAAGGATGGTATTTTGCATCTTCAGTGGGATATGTTGAATGGGGTTTATCCTCCGGGAATGGTAGAAGACATGTTTTCCGCATATCGTCGCATCCTATCCCATTTGAGCAGCGACCCGGAAAGCTGGAAACGTACAGATTTTCATAATTTGATCAAAGCACAGTCATCTCGATCCAAAACCGTTTCGTCTGACTCGCTGACGCAAGTGAAGATTAATCATCAAGGAAATGGTTTAGGAATTGATAATGAGCTTTCCGAAGACGCAAAAAGAAAAATCCTGGAGGAATGGAATGATACTGAGGTGAGTTATCAGCGTGATAAATTCATCCATGAGTTATTCGAAGAGAAAGCGTTACAATGCCCCGATAATGTGGCAACAATCTATGAAGGCCGGAAGTTGACTTATGAGCAAGTCAACCGGCAAGCAAATCAATTAGCCTGGCATCTGCGGAAGAAAGGGATAAAAGCGGAAAAATTTGTCGGGATCTGCATGGATCGGTCAGCCGAAATGGTGAATAGCCTTTTAGGAATTTTAAAGGCGGGAGGCGCCTATGTGCCCCTAGAACCTTCTTATCCCAAAGCGAGATTAGGTACAATCATAGAAACTGCCGAGATCAAAACAATCGTAACCCAAAAAAAATATTCGGTGCTGTTTAGTCAAGCAGAAGTAGAACTTATATACGTGGATGAGGATGCCCACCTCATCGCCGCTGAAAAAGATAACAAGCCACCTGTAGCCGGTGTAAATTCTCAGAACACTGCTTACGTAATATTTACTTCAGGGAGCACTGGAAAACCAAAAGGAGTTGTGGTGCAACATCGGCCTGTGATAAATCTGATAGAATGGGCAGAAAAGACATTTGAGTTTAATGCGAACGATGTCGGCCTATTTGTAACCGCATTGAGTTTTGACCTGTCGGTATTTGATGTTTTCGGTCTTCTATCCTACGGAGCCAGTATTTATATAGTCGGCGACAAGGATCGAACGAATTCCAAACAGCTAACCCAACTATTATGTCGTGAACAAATCAGCTTTTGGAACTCAGCCCCTGCCACATTGCAGTTACTCGTCCCCTTCATTCAAGAAGAAAGAAGAACCATCAAAAATTCAACGTTGCGGCTTATCTTTTTAAGCGGCGACTGGATTCCACTTTCCTTGCCCGATGAAATGCGAGACGTTTTTCCAAAAGCTGAAGTAATTAGCCTGGGTGGCGCAACCGAAGCAACCGTATGGTCGAACTACTATCCGATTGGAAACGTGGATTCAAATTGGCGAAGCATTCCGTATGGAAGGCCAATCCAGAATGCAAGATATTATGTATTGGATAAGAACCAAAGTCTTTGCCCAATAGGCATAAAAGGCAACCTGTATATCGGCGGTGAGTGTTTAAGCAAAGGATATATGAACGCTCCGCACCTCACTAATGAAAGCTTTTTCCCTGACCCTTTCGCTAAGAAAGAGGATGGGATCATGTATAGAACGGGAGACTTAGCCCGATTCTTTCCTGATGGAATTATTGAATTTCTTGGTCGGAAAGACGCTCAAGTAAAAATACGCGGATTCAGGATAGAACTAGGGGAGATAGAATACAGGCTTAAGAGACATGATAAGATCAAAGATGCCGTGGTTTTAGTAAAAGAAGATCAACCTGGCGATCAAAAAATTGTGGCTTATATCGTTACGAGCCAGGGAACTATGATAGAACCTAAAGAAGTAAGGTCGTTTTGTAAAAAGGCGCTGCCTGATTACATGGCGCCGAATTTTGTGATTTCGCTTGCCGAGCTACCAGTGACCTCTAACGGAAAAGTCGATCGTAAATCTTTGCCATGGCCTATTCATTCTTTACCTACAAAAACCAGAGACGTTATTAAATCAGAGGCAATACTAGTATGATCCAGGTAGAAGAGAAGATAACCTCATTTTTCAAAGACTCTACTAAAAGAGATCAGATTGATCCTCAGGAGGATTTGTTTGATCTGGGTGTCACATCATTGAATGTTGTGCAGGTAACCCGCAAAATTGAAGAAGCTTTTCAGATCAATGTTCCCATAGAAACATTATTAGAAAATCCGACCATATCCCACATTTCAGAGTACGTCTGCAGTCATAAAGCCGATCGCCGGACAGCGGTAAACTCTGAATCCGAGCAAAAGGATGGAATGGGGGATAATTATGTCGTTGAGACGGCGTCGGCAGCAACCGACAAAAAATCAACAGCAGTGGATTTAGATTTCCGAAATCGAGAAGTCCAGGAAAAGATAACGTCCTTCTTCCAGGAATCAATTAAGAGGGATCGGATCGATCCTCAAGAGGATTTGTTTGATCTGGGTGTCACATCATTGAATATTGTGCAGGTAACCCGCAAAATTGAACAAGCTTTTCAGATCAATGTTCCCATAGAAGCATTGTTAGAAAATCCGACCATATCCAACATTTCAGAGTATGTCTGCAGTCATAAAACTGATTACCGGACAGAGGTAAACTCTGAATCCGAGCAAAAGGATGGAATGGGGGATAATTATGTCGTTGAGACTGCCCCGGGAGTGACTAATGAAACATCGACAGTGATGGATTTAGATTTCGGGATTCAAGAGCTTGCAGAGAAAGAAAAAGCCTGGACCAGAATAAATGAACAATACAACCATACGGAAGAAGTGTTGCAACAGCTTGGGAATTTTAAAAAGTCACAGTATTCAAATGCTGTGATCGAACTTCAAAAAGTCCAATTTAGAAAATCTGTTTATGCAAAAAATACCATCACAAGACACTTTTCTGAAGAAGTGGTAGCATTCGAGAAATTGAGCCACCTTATTTCACTTTTAGGACCCATAAGATTGGGGGAAAAGTCCAAATACCTATATCCTTCCTCTGGAGGGCTAAATGCCGTTCAAACCTATGTGTATATCAAAGAAAATAGGGTAAAGGGGGTCGAATATGGCATTTACTATTATCATCCGGAAAAAAACACTTTGTGCCTTATGACATCCCGCCCCGTGATCGATCGCTCAATATTTTTTGAAGGTGATTATCAACCGTTTAACGATGCTGCTTTTTGTCTGTTTTTTATCGCCCAGCTCGAAGAAATTGAGCCGATTTACCAGACAGCAAGCCCCTCTTTAGTGACACTAGATGCCGGATATATGGGGCAGCTTTTATTAAGCCGACAAGAAGATTTCGGATTGGGATTATCCCCTGTAGGAGGCATTGATTTTGACAGAATCAGGAATTGTTTTAAGCTAAATAAGACCCATAAATTCATCCATTGTATGTTAGGTGGAGTACTCCCGTCCGGCGACTCGTTTGAATTTGAAAGAACAAGAGGACATCGAGGAATGCTCGGCTACTTGCAAAACTCAAGCAAGGAATTAACGGAGCATTACCAGGAATATAGCTACAGCAAATCATTTTCTTCCTTCTTAGATGTTAGCTCACGAGCTGGACATGAGGAGATCATATTCCCCACCGAGGAAGTCATCAACCGAGTGCATGAAAAGCGTAACTCTCATATAGATGGGCTCAACAGGCAAAGAACCGTCATAGAATTAGAAAAGTGGAATTCTAAAGATGAGGATTATCAATTGCGTTCGTGCAAGCGAACGTACTTGGAAAAGCCGGTCTCTTTCCATCAATTCAGTAAATTCATATCTCTGTTAAGATGCGAAAATATCCAAGGCAAGCCATGCTTTCTATATCCATCAATGACAGAAACTTATTCAATCCGATCATATGTCTGGGTTAAAGAGGACGGGGTCAAAGGCATTGCAGAAGGGCTCTACTATTATCACCCGGTGAAGCATTGTTTAGTGCTCGTCCAAGCGAGACTATCACAAGCATTATTAAAGACATGTTACACGCCATTTAACCGGAAGCATTATCATGAAGCAAAATTTTGTTTATTTTTGATAGGACGGCTCAGCGCCATGAAACCATTTTTTAAGGACGAAAGCTTGTATTTCGCACTGCTTGAAGCGGGTTATATGGGACAGCTTTTGATGGATAAGCAAGCAGAATTTGATATGGGAATCTGTCCCATCGGGGCCTTGAGATTTGAAAAAATTCGTCCTGATTTCCTTTTAGAAGAAGACGATGAACTTCTTCACAGTTTTACCTGCGGGGGCTTTGAGTTAGAAATTCCTGAAGATCGGAAATTTCTTGAAATCGGACGAGGAAGAGAGTCGATTGTTGAGGACCTTCCAAACCGCGTTTTAGTTGGCAATGGAACAAATGGATTGAAAACGGATATTGCCATTGTGGGGATGAGCGGGAGATATCCCGGAGCAGAAAATCTTGAAGATTATTGGGTAATCTTAAAAGAGGGTAAAACCTGTTTTGGAGAGATGCCAATAGATCGGTTGGCTCTTAGCGGAAATAGTTATAGGCAAAATCAAGACTCTCAGGAAATGAGCAATTGGGGAAGCTACTTATACGATATCGATTGTTTCGACGCTCTGCTGTTTAATATTTCGCCTGCGGAAGCGAAAAACATGGATCCGCAAGAGCGCCTCTTTATGGAAGTGGTTTGGGAATGTCTGGAAAATGCAGGTTATACCAGTTCCGAGCTCAACCAGCAATCAACAAAGGTCGGCGTCTTTGTCGGTGCAATGTGGAGCGACTACCAAAGTCAAGGTTCGGATAGGTGGGAAAAAACTAAAATTGCAACAGCATTATCGATTCATTCGGCGATCGCGAATCGAATTTCCTATTTCTTTAATTTTACGGGACCGAGTATTTCTCTGGATACATCATGTTCTTCAGCCATGACCGCCATCCATTTTGCCTGTGAGAATATAAAGAAGGGGGATTGCGGTGCCGCCATCGTAGGGGGAGTGAATATTATGTGCCACCCTTACCATCAAGGTTTATTGCACGCTTTTGACTTACTTTCCAACGACAGTGAATGCCATCCATTTGGAGCTCAAGCCAATGGATGGGTGGCTGGAGAGGGAGTTGGCGCCATTCTAATTAAACCAAGAGACAAGGCCGAACGAGACGGAGACTACATCCATGGAATTATCAAAGGCACAGCAATTGGTCATAGTGGAAAAGCTGTTAGATATGGAGCACCTAATGCCAGTCAACAAAAAGATTCAATCTTACAGGCCCTTAGCAATGCCGGTGTTTCAACAAGGTCAATTAGTTATATTGAGGCAGCAGCGCCGGGAGCAAGTCTGGCTGATGCTTCAGAAATGACAGCTATTACGAAAGTCTTTCAGAATTCTGTCGATGGCGTATCCGATCTTAATATCGGTTCAGTTAAATCAAATATTGGTCACCTTGAATCAGCCTCTGCGATGTCGCAATTGGCAAAGGTCTTGTTGCAAATGAAGCATCAGCAGATTACACCATCCTTAAACTCCAAGCCTTTAAATCCTCTGATTCAAATTGAGGATAATGGAATAAAGATAGTAGATAGGTTGAAATTCTGGAATGGCCGGAGCCAAAAAGACCCTTCGGAAATCGAATCTAAAGATTATCCACGGAGAGCGTTGATAAATGCCTTTGGAGCTTTCGGATCGGGTGGACATGTTGTTGTTGAAGAATATGCCAACGGCCAATTCGAAGAAAAAAGAAAACAAGTATTAATCGTCTTATCAGCCGCAACAGAAGAACAGCTGCTGCTGCAGGCATGTAAGCTTCATAAGTTCCTCGAAACGTCAAATTCTCAAAGGAGCCGCTTAGCCGACATCGGATACACGCTTCGAGTAGGGCGCAATGAGATGAAGAAAAGGTTAGCTGTTATTGTCGACACTACCTTAGAGCTTCAAGAAAAACTACAATTATACCTGGACGGTGCAAAAGAGATTTCAGGCTTTTACCGAGGAGGCATCGTTAAAGATAAACTGATCGTGGCAGATCCGACGGAAACGAATTTGGCTTATGTCGCACAGAAATGGGTGCTTGGGGCAAAATTTAATTGGGATGCGTTTAAAGACGGAGATGAAAGAAGAATACCTCTTCCTACCTATCCCTTTGCAAAAGAAAGACATTGGGTTGAAGGGTATTTAGAAAACGGAAATACGGAACAATCGTTATCGATTGTGGCCGACAAATCATTGGCTCCCGCATCTTGTCTCGCAACAAAAAGAAGCATACTACCTGATCAAGAGTTCCTATTAGAAAAAGCTGAAGACTACCTTAAACGACTCTTTTCCAAAGTATCTGAGATATCAATTCCACAGATTAATGTAAAAACATCATTAGAGGAATACGGAATATCTTCAATAATGATAAGAACACTGAATACGAGTCTGGAAAACGATTTTGGAGAGTTGTCAAAAACATTATTTTTCGAATATCAGACGATCAATCAACTAGCAAGCTACTTTATAAATAATCACCAAGATCAATTAAAGATATTATTGGATTATTCAGCACCACCGGAAAACGCTATAGTGAACGACCGTTTCGAAAAGGTTGGATATCCACCAGAAGAAAGAAGAATATCATCCCCTTATTCTTCTAATGGGGGTAAGGAAACGGCATGTGATATTGCGATTATTGGACTAAATGGAAGATATCCAAAGTCAAAAACAATAGGAGAGTTTTGGGAGAACCTAAAAAACGGCGTAGACTGCATCACGGAAATCCCGCAAGAAAGATGGGATCATCAACAATTCTTTAATCCGGATAAACACATAGCTGGAAAATCCTATTCAAAATGGGGGGGATTTATTGACGATGTCGCAAGGTTTGATCCTCTATTCTTTAATATATCGCCAAAAGAGGCTGAAACTCTTGACCCTCAAGAACGCTTATTTTTAGAAACAGTTTGGCATACGTTCGAAGATGCCGGATACAGCCGGGTCTCTCTGGAAAGAGCATTTGATAGAAAAGTGGGTATTTTCGTTGGCGTTATGTATGGAGAGTACCAACTATTGAGCGATCTAAATCGGAATAATGGCGACTGTTTGTCGATCACTTCGATGTACGGCTCAATCGCTAATAGGATCTCGTATTTTTTCAACTTAATTGGACCTAGCATGGCAGTCGACACCATGTGTTCCTCCTCATTGACAGCCCTTCATTTGGCGATTGAAAGCATCAAACGTGGAGAATGTGAGTCAGCAATAGCCGGCGGCGTTAATCTATCAATTCATCCGAACAAATATATTCAACTCTCTCAACTCACTATGTCCTCCACTGATGGTCGCTGTCGAAGCTTTGGGGAAGGCGGTGATGGTTTTGTCCCGGGAGAGGGGGTCGGAGCTATCTTCGTTAAACCGTTAAGTAGAGCTGTAAACGATGGCGACCATATTTATGCTGTAATAAAGGGGATGTCAATCAACCACGGTGGTAAAACAAACGGATATACTGTTCCGAATCCGAATGCACAAGCAAAATTGATCTCAGACGCACTTGCAAAGGCCAAGGTCAATCCCGGAACCATCAGTTATATTGAAGCACACGGGACAGGCACATCGCTTGGTGATCCCATCGAAATTACCGGACTGTCAAAGGTGATAAAAGGTCATAGGGCAGACAAGCAATTCTGTTCTATTGGATCTGTAAAGTCGAATATCGGTCATTTAGAAGCTGCAGCAGGGATTGCTGGACTAACGAAAGTGCTTTTACAACTTAAACATCAACAACTGGTACCATCACTTCATTCAAAAAAATTAAATGAGAATATCAATTTTGAAAAAAGTCCTTTTCACGTTCAACAAAAACTAACGGAATGGAGACGCCCGACAGTCGAAGTTGACGGAGAAACGAAGGAATACCCGAGAATCGCAGGCATTAGTTCCTTCGGCGCAGGGGGAGCCAATGCTCACGTGATTTTGGAAGAGTATGAGGAGCATCCACCGGTTAAAAATAAGTCATATAAGCCCCATCCGACTTATATTATCATCCTATCGGCAAAGAGTGAAGAACGCCTCGAAGTCGTAGTGAAAAATCTGTATGACTTTCTCAAAGACCAAATAGTTAATCCTAAATCAGAAACCTTAAATCTAATTAATCTTGCCTACACGCTTCAAGTCGGACGTGAAGCGATGGAAGAACGCCTTGGATTTGTTGTAGGGTCGATGCAGGAACTCACAGAGAAACTCAATGGATTTATTGAGAGCGAGGATAACATTGAAAACCTTTACCGGGATCAGGTCAAGCGTAACAAAAAGAGTTTAGCCGTATTTACCGGCGATGAAGATATGGTCAACGTCATTGATGCCTGGATCAGTAAGAGAAAATACACGAAAATTTTAGACCTCTGGGTCAAGGGAATCGAAATCGATTGGCACAAACTGTATGACAAGGAAAAACCTGTTAAAATAAGCCTTCCGACCTATCCTTTTGCGAGGGAACGCTACTGGCCTCCACCTTCACCCTCAACGACAGCAGAGCAGGATTCATCTCCTGGTACAAGCAAGACGCTGCATCCATTGGTACATGAGAATACTTCAACCTTGGAAGCGCAACGCTTTACCTCTACCTTTACAGGCCAGGAATCCTTCTGGGAGGAGCGTGTCGGGAATGAACACAGAACCTTTCCCGGAACCGGCTATCTTGAAATGGTCCGTGCCGCAGTTGATCACTCCATGGACGCAATGGATAAGGATCGTACAAAAATTCGACTTCGGGACGTGATTTGGGGCCAGGCCCTTACGATGAACGGGGATCCAAAGAAGGTGCATATCGGACTTTTCGTTAACCAGGATAATCAGATAACCTACGAGATTTGTTCCTCTGCCGATAATGCTAATGAAGGATTTGTGCTGCATAATCAGGGAGTCGTGACATGCCATGACTTAGGTGAGCAGCCAAAACTGGATTTACTCGACCTGCGGCAGGAAATAGATCGAAATCGCATCACTTTCCAGCCATGTCCTTCCGCATTCAAGGCCGGGCAAGTTGATCATAGAGCGAGACATCAAGGCATCGATGAAATATACATGGGAAATGACCAAGTACTTGTTAAACTCTCGGCGCCATCTTCTATTTCCGGAACCCCTGAGCAATTCATCCTGAATCCTAGTCTGATGGAGTCTGTATTTCAAGCATCTGTCGGACTGATTTTAGGATTCAACGAAACACTGTCTTCCAGCAGTACAAACGATACTTCCTGCGGTATAAAGACTCGAAAATCGTTCCTTCTTTATGCATTACAAGAGATTGAAATTCTTGGTTCCTGCACCTCTTCGATGTGGGCTTGGATTCGCTACTCAAAAGACAGGAGGGCGCAAGATCAAATTCAAAAGCTAAATATCGACTTGTGTCATGATACAGGAACAGTTGTTGTGCAAATGAAGGGCTTAGAAATAGGAACGTCTACCAATATAACACCTGAAAAAAATATAAATCCACCCGACAGCACTCCTAGGTCCCAATCACAAGAACCCTTTGAGGTGATGACATTTGAAGAAACCTGGCAAGAGCAGAACTTGGCAAAAACGCCTCCGGTGAAGATAAAAAACCTGGTTTGTTTCCTTTCAGATCCGGAAAATCAACAGGCAGTAATGACAGAAGTGCAAAAACTCGATCCGCAAACCAAGGTCATTTTTATTACTCAAGGCACCAGCTATCGAAAGTTATCTCAGCAATCGTATAGCATTTGTAGCCAAGACGACAGCAACTTTGAGGAGCTCTTTAATCGCATTTGGAAAGATCATGGAGCTGTAGAAGCCTTGTTCTATCTTTGGACGCTTGAGGATCCCGGTTGTATTCAGGATCATACTAGGATTATGTACATTCTGCAGGGTATCTCATTGCTCAAAGCAACCTCTCCAAAACTCTTATTGGTAAGTCCATTTAAAAATACCCTGGATCGTTGTTATCTGGAATCTTGGATTGGGTTTGAACGTTCCATTGGACTTGTACTGCCAAATATGTCCGTAGGGGTAATTTTTCAAGAGACAGATAATCAAACCGAAAAAGTCACAATAATAGATTGGATTCAAATACTCTATACAGAATTTCAAACGTCTAAAGTGCAGAGTGTCTTGTACCAAAAGGGTAAGCGGCATGTATGCCGGATCAAGCCAACCATAATAACACAGTCTGGGACAGAGTTGCTAAAATCAGGACAAACCTATCTAATTACAGGGGGTTGTGGAGGCCTCGGCTTGCTCTTTGCAGAGCATTTTGCAAAAAAACAGCCGATGAATTTGATTCTAACCGGTAGGTCTATCCTTACTCAAGATAAGCAAAACAGAATTAAATTATTAGAAGACTTAGGTAGCAAGGTCTTCTATCTGCAAGCAGATGTCTGCAATCTAGCTC
Organism: Verrucomicrobiota bacterium; assembly: GCA_021772675.1. Lineage (GTDB taxonomy): Bacteria > Verrucomicrobiota > Lentisphaeria > JABSQK01 > JAJFLO01 > JAJFLO01. The sequence continues at coordinate 36,948 of JAJFLO010000188.1, forward strand.
AGATGAACAAAGGCTTAAAAGGGGCAAAGAAACGATTTGGTAAGATCCACGGGGTTATTCATGCGGCAGGAATTGAAAGTGGCCAAACAATCCTGGAAAAGGAGATCAAGGATTTCCAGAGAGTTCTCAATCCTAAAATTAAGGGTACCCTGGTTCTCGACGAAGTTATGTCAAAAGAGCCGTTGGATTTTATCTGTTATTTTTCCTCAAGTTCAGCAATTTTAGGAGATTTCGGTTCTTGCGACTACGCCATAGGCAATCGATTCCAAGTGGCATATGCGCAATACCGGAATGATTTACAAGCACAAGGAAAACGTCAGGGAAAAGCGACTGTCATTAACTGGCCACTATGGAAAGACGGCGGCATGGGATTTAGCAAAGAAGAGGATGCTAAACTTTATCTAAAATCCAGCGGTCAACGTTTTTTAAAGGCAAAAGAAGGTCTGAAAATTTTTGATCAGATCCTGTCCCAGAACGCGACACAATACCTGGTATTGGTTGGGCAAACTGATCGAATATACCGATTTTTAGGTCTGTCCCTTACCCAATCATCTAACGTAGACACCGATTTTTTGCCGTCGTTAAATAATGGAAGACGACCAGAATTGAAGGGCCTGAGTGTTGAGCAATGCACCACATTGGACTTGCGAAAGGCAGTCAGTGACTTACTTAAAATTGAACGAGATAAGTTGGACATTGAAATCAATTTAGCAGATTTTGGATTTGACTCCATTAGATTAGTGGAATTTGCACGCCTTCTCACTAAGCATTATGGCATTGAAATCACTCCTTCTTTGTTTTTTAGTCATTCTACTCTGGAACAACTAACTCGGTATTTTGTAACAGAACATGCAGAATTGATCCAAAACTTCTACTTAGAAAAGATCGTACAAGAATCACCGCCTCCAATACCTTTAGAAAATACCATTACATTGGAGCCAGTTCGCTCTAAGAAATCCCGATATTCTCGGCACAGAACATCCCAAGGAGATTTAGAGCCTATTGCAATTATCGGAATGAGCGGACGCTTCCCGCGGGCAAACAGTGTTGACGAACTATGGGAGATTTTGTCATCCGGAAAATGTGCAATTACAAAAATGCCCTGGGATCGATCAAACAATAATGGACATTACGACGGTTCGAAAAATGGGAAAATTCCAGGTAATTGGGGAGGTTTCTTGCCTGACATGTCCTGTTTTGATCCCCTTTTTTTTGAAATTTCGCCGAAAGAAGCGCAACTCATGGACCCATGCCAACGATTATTTTTGGAGGAAGCATGGCACGTCTTAGAGGATGCAGGGTATATGGGAGAACGAATTAGGGGATCGTCATGCGGCGTGTACGTTGGCGTTGAGGAAGGGGAATATCGATTGGTAGTGGCTGAAAAGGCTCAGGTCAACAGTAATCAGAATGCTTCTTTATCAGCTCGCATCGCTTACTCGCTCGATCTAAAGGGCCCCAATATGGCTTTAACAGCAGCTTGTTCGTCTGGTCTGGTAGCGATACACCAAGCATGTCAGGCGTTGCGTCAAGGGGATTGTGAAATGGCTGTGGCCGGGGGAATTAACTTACTAATCTCTCCGATGTCGTATTTAGGGTTGAGTCAGGCTGGAATGCTTTCCCCGAATGGAAAATGCCGTGTATTTGATCAGCAAGCGAATGGAATAGTTCCTGGCGAAGCTGTAGCCGTTGTTGTCCTAAAGCCATTATCGAAAGCGATAAAGGATAACGACCAGATTTATGGGTGCATCAAAGCAAGTGGCGTCAATTATGACGGCAATACCAATGGAATTACAGCTCCGAATCCCTTGAGTCAAGCTGAGCTAATTACAAATATTTACAATAAATTTAACATCAACCCACAGAACATTCAATATGTTATGTCCCATAGCGTCGGCTCAAAATTGGGGGATCCTATCGAAATGGAAGCATTAACGAAGGCATTCTGTCAATTTACTGACAAAAAGCAATTTTGCTCAATAGGATCTATTAAACCGTTAATAGGACATACGTTTGCAGCTTCTGGTGTGGTTAGTTTAATCAGCATGTTATTGGCAATAAAACATCAAATGATTCCTGCCACAATTAACTTCGAATCTAAAAATGAATTTATAAACTTTGGCGATAGCCCGTTTATTCTGCGCACCAATAATCAACCATGGAGAACGAAAGACAGTCAGCCAAGATTGGGCGTGATTGGAACAACAGGAATCAGCGGTACGAATGCCCATGCCGTGATCGAGGAATTTAGGGAGAATTCAGAAAGCAGAATTCATAAGGCAGAAACTGATAGGGGGCCTTACTTAATCATATTGTCCGCTAATAACGAAGACCGCCTAAAGGAATATGCGAAAAAATTAAATGATTACCTCAAAAACAATCGTAAATTTAACAATCCAACAATCCGACGATTCAACAATTTAGCTAATATTGCCTATACCCTTCAATCGGGAAGGGATGCGATGAAAGCGCGTGTGGCAATTCTTGCCTCCTCTATTCCAGAGTTATCTCAAAAGCTAAACATCTTCATTTCCTTATCTTCAGAGGAATTTCGAGATAATTCGATTTTTGTAAGGGACGGTGAGACCTCAAAAAAAGACAGCATGAATCGACCATTTCATAGGAAAGAAGATGATCTCCGGATTCAAACATCCATGAAAGAACAAAAATTGGATCAGCTCGCTTTACTTTGGGTGAACGGAGCTATAATTCCATGGGAAGAATTATGGGAAGGGTGTGATGTAGGAAGGATTTCTTTACCTACATATCCGTTTTATAGACGGAGATGTTGGATTAACAGTAGACCAAATAACAACCCTAAGCGATGTCGGGATATTCCTGATTTTGATGAAGATTATTATCGACATCTTTCAGCAAAAATATCAGAAGGTGAATTATCTGAAGATGAGGTCGAAAAAATGTTTATGGTATCGAGGTAGAGAGAAAATGGATAATAAAATAAAATTTTTATACAGTCAAATAAAAGAGCGTAAAATAAGTCACGATGATGCCGCAAGGCAGTTTAAGCTACTTGAAACTGAGCGTAATCAGAAAATCAATTCAGCATCAAACCTTCGTGATGAGCAAAAGACCGGGTATGAATCAAAAGTGAAGAAAGACAGAGATACGATTTCTTATAATCAAGAAAGCGTAAACATGGCCGCAGAATTCTACACAATCTCTGCAAAGGATAAATCAAATGAATTTCAAGAAGAATATCTAACATTTGGTCCCTTAGAAGAGAAAATACCGGGATTCTCAATGAGCCGAGTTTTTTTAAATCCTGAAAAGTTTCCTGATGAAATGGAATTTATCAGAGAAAAACAGATTGAGATGCGTCAAGTCTTATTCTGCAAAGAGGATTTTAATCACATCAAAACCGCGTTTGATTTTGGTTGTGGTCATGGCACCGATGTAATTCAAATTGCGGCACTTTATCCACACATTCAAATGCACGGATTCACGATTACTCAAGCACAAGCGATTCTTGGGAACGAACGAATAGCACGAATGAACCTAGGTTCTCAGGCAGCAATTTTCCACAAAGACAGTTCGAAGGATCGATTTCCTGCTCGCTACGATGTCATTTTTGGAATCGAAGTCTCCTGTCACATTCGTAATAAAGACGAATTGTTTCAAAACATTGCTTCTTCTCTCAATGAGGAGGGCCACGTGCTGCTAATGGATTTTATTTCAAACCTAAAGGGACCAATCGTAGATCCTAATATTGAAATTAGCATTCCGACATCACAAGCTTGGATTGATATCCTGTCGAAACATCACTTGATGATTGACGAAATCATCGATGTTTCACCACAAGTCGCAAATTTTCTTTATGACCCCGAGTGTGAGCAAAACGTAAAAGAATTCCCCAAGGTTACACAAGATTCCTTCCGAAATTTTGCCAATTGTTCTTTATCGTTAGAAAATGGATGGATTAGTTACTGTTTGATTAAACTTAGTAAAGACAATAAGCGTAGCGAATCAATGCTTCGAGCTTACAATGCAGGGAAATTGTCAAATCCCACTCCATACCCTGAAGCTTTTGAACAGATGTTGCATCGCAAATATGTTCCTTATCCTAAAGGGAAGAGACAATTAGAAGAACACGCTTTAGCTCAGGTCAGTGATTCCATGGAAAACAATCTAAAATCAACTCTTTCAATTCGGGATTCAAGTCAGCACGATGTCCAAGAAATCAGAGCAAATCTTACCGATATTTTTATCAATATTCTGGGTTTTGAAGCTATTGAATTTGAAACATTAAATACATTTCAAGAATTAGGAATAACTTCAGTCAATGCCGTTGAATTAGTTGAAGGTATAAATACCACATTCAGGCTGAGCTTACCCACAAGTGTTGTATTTGAATGCAGCACCTTAGATGCGTTGGCAAAGATTATAGTAGATTCTCGGCCCGATAATCAACCACGTGAACATACGATAAAAAAATATGTAACGAATATTGAAGACAACCGACAGGAGACTACAATCAAGAGAATACAGGCAACCGAAAGTAGTAATAAAATTGCTATCATAGGGATCTCTTGTCGATGTGCCGGTGCCAATGGACCGGAAGAGTTTTGGGAACTCGTGAGCCAAGGAAAGGATTGTATTCAAGATATTTCGAATAGAAACTGGCTTGATTTTTTTAGATTGAATTCGCCGAATGTGATTCCCGGCCGCTATGGAGCAATTGATGATCTTGAAGAATTTGATCCTTTATTTTTTCATATCTCTCCTAAAGAAGCCGAAACCATGGATGTCACGCACCGGCTATTTTTGGAAGAAAGTTACAAGGCACTAGAAGACTCGGGATATTCCCCCTTATCACTACGAGAGCAGCAAGTCGGTACGTTTCTTGGAACCATGGGAAGCATGACGTCGACGCCAGACTACTCCCATTTTTCTATGCTAGGTTCGGAAACGAGCATCCTAGCGTCTCGATTAGCATATTGTTTAGACTTAAAAGGGCCAGCAATGGCGATCAATACATCCTGTTCTTCCTCTTTAGTCGCGATAGATCTTGCCTCCCAACAATTGAAGAACAGGCAAATCGATCTTGCTTTTGCTGGTGGAATTACGGTTTATACCCATCCGGGAGCATTTATTTCCATGAATAATGCTGGGATGCTCTCGCCAACAGGCATATGTCGTCCCTTTGACAATGCTGCCGACGGTATTGTTGTCGGTGATGGTGTGGGAATTGTGATTTTAAAACGATTGCAGGATGCAATACAGGACGGCGACCAAATTTATGGCGTCATCAGGGGCAGTAGAACGAATCAAGACGGCCAAACATCAGGAATTACTGTCCCCAGTTTCCTGGCGCAAAGTCAATTAGAAGAATCACTCTATCGAGAAAATCAAATTTGTGTAGAAGATATTCAATATATCGAGACACACGGTACTGCAACCAAATTGGGCGACCCTGTTGAAGTTGACGCCCTCAATCATACATTCAAAAAATTCACATCGCAAAAGCGGTTTTGCGCCATTGGTTCCTTAAAAGCCAATATTGGTCATACGACAGCAGCAGCTGGCGTATTAAGTGTCATTAAGGTTTTGTTAAGCCTCGGATATAAGAAATTCCCCCCCTCTATTAACTTCAGTGAATGTAATGAACACATTAATTTCGAGGATAGCCCTTTTTTCGTCAATACATCGTTACGAGAATGGGCGGTTAACGCTAAGGGATCTCGTTTGGCGGCTGTGAGTTCCTTCGGGTTCAGTGGAACCAATGCCCATATGATTCTCGAGGAGTATCAAGAGCCCTCACTGGTTAAAAATAAGTCCTATAGGCCCCATGAGACTTATATTATCGTTCTATCCGCGAAGAATGAAGAACAGCTCAAAGAATATGCTAACAAACTCCTAATCTTCTTTACTGATCACGGTTTCCGCCACGGCGGATCTTCGACATTGACTACCGATCACTTACAAGATATTGCCTATACCCTCCAGGTGGGACGCGAAGCCATGGAAGAACGCATGGCTTTGATTGTCGGATCTATCAAAGATCTTGAAGAAAAACTGCACGAATTTCTCAAAGGTCAAAAAAATATAAAAAACTTATACCGCGGTCAGACAAAACGTATAGATAACACCGTAGAGGTTTTTGCCGCAGACGAGGACCTTCAAAAGGCTGTGGACGAGTGGATCAGCAAAGGGAAATACGCGAAACTATTAGATTTTTGGGTCAAAGGTTTGATTTTCGACTGGAACAAGTTATACGGCAACAACAAACCACGTCGAATGAGTTTACCAACCTATCCGTTTGCCAGGGAACTCTACCCAGTTCCTCAGATTGACGCTAAAGCTAACGATAGCACAAGCCCCACTACAATCATACACCCCCTGCTACATCGAAACACGTCCAACATTTCACAGCAGCGGTTTAGTTCGACCTTTACAGGTCAGGAGTTTTTTTTCGCGGATCATGTACTTAATGGGCAGAAAGTCTTGCCGGAAGTCACATATCTTGAGATGGTGCGAGCAGCTGTGAAAGAAGGGGTGAATGTCCTAGCTGAAGGTAAAGTAAGCATTCAACTGAAAAATATCATTTGGGCGAAACCCATTGTTGTTAACAGTCAACCAAAGGAAGTTCACATCGGGCTCTTCCCTGACGAGAACGAGCAGATTCTGTACGAAATCTATACAGAAACTGACGTTTCAACCCCCTTAGTGCATGGCCAAGGAGTAGCCGTATTCCGCTCTCAGGATAAGGCTGCTCACCCGGATTTGCCGACATTAAAGAAACAAATAAACACAAGTAGACTTAGTTCCGGGCAATGTTATGAATATTTTACAGCCATGGGCATTGACTACGGCCCCGGACATCAAAGTATTCAATACCTCTCCATCGGAAGCAATCAGGTGCTGGCTAAACTCTCTTTGCCCTCTTCCGTTTTACAGACACAAGATCAATTTGTCATGCACCCAAGCATAATGGATGGCGCCTTTCAGAGCATTCTAGGTTTAATCGTTTCTAATCCGGAACGAGAAGTCAGAGATCAAAAGCGATTCTTGCCTTTGGCGGTAGAAGAACTTGACATATATACATCCTGTACATCGTCCATATGGGTGTGGATACGATACTGCAATGGCCGCTCAACTGGTGAAAACGTACAAATGCTTGATATCGATCTCTACAATGATTTAGGGAAGCTTTGCGTGAGGATGAAAGGGGTGTCATTGAAAATCTACAATCGAGACGCGCAGGAAGTATCGGGAGACAAAGTAGAGGGCACCCCAGCGCCAACATCGCATTTGTCAAACTCAGGAATTTCACCTGGCCCAGAGGCTTTCTCAGACTCGCCACAAGTCATGGATGGAAGTCTAATGTTTCACCCACACTGGATAGATCAATCCATTTCTGCGGAAACCACGGCCGTCCACTATAGTCAGCACCTGGTGTTGCTTTGCGAGATAAATCAACTTTCCAACAAAAGCCTAAAAATAGAAATGAACGGTGTGCGTTTTCTCATTCTGCAATGTAAACAGGAAAACATTGAGAAACGCTTCCAAGCGTATGCAAATCAGGTATTTGAGGAAATTCAACACCTTCTCCAAACACAATCAAAGAACAACGGCAAGATTTTAATACAGCTTGTGGTTCCCAACGGAGAGGAAGGACGACTATTTGTCGGCCTCGCCGGATTACTTAAAACTGCTCAGCTGGAGAACCCAAAACTGATAGGACAATTAATAGAAGTTGAATTTGGGGAAGATCCGGCATCACTAGTGAAACAACTAAAAGAGGATGGGAGATGTCCAGGGAATCATTCTATTCGCTATCAGGACGGTAAACGATGGATAACCACATGGAAAGAAATTGAGACCTCTCAAGAACCGAAAAATATCCCATGGAAAAACCAAGGTATCTATCTAATTACAGGCGGTGCAGGTGGACTCGGGTTGATTTTTGCCAAAGAAATCGCCAGCAAAACCAGAAATTCTATACTGATTCTTACCGGCCGTTCTAACTTAAACCAAGAGAAGAAAGATCAGGTAAATGCATTAAAAAACTTCGGTGCCAGAATCGAATACAGGCGAATAGATGTAACTCAGAGTAAGGCCGCGACCAGCTTAATCCAAAGTATCGTCAAAGACTTTGGAGGTCTTAATGGCATCATCCACAGCGCTGGTGTGATTCACGACAACTTTATTCTCAAAAAAACGAAACAAGAAATAGTAAGGGTATTAGCGCCCAAGGTGTCAGGGCTTGTAACTTTAGACCAAACCAGTAAGGATATAAACCTTGACTTCTTTATCTTATGTTCATCGATTGCAGGGTGCCTGGGGAACCCGGGGCAGGCCGATTATGCCACCGCAAATGCCTTTATGGACGGTTATGCCCATTATCGTAATAGTCTGGTAGCCTCAAAAAAAAGACAAGGGCAAACACTGTCAATCAATTGGCCCCTGTGGAAAGAGGGCGGGATGCAGGTCAATGAAGAAATCAGAAATGTAATGAGGCAAAACATGGGGTTGAATGTTATGGAAACCCCAGTCGGCCTCAGAGCTTTGTATCAAGGTTTGGCCTCTCGAAGAGATCAGGTAGTCGTAATGGTCGGAGATATCATTCGAATAAAGGAACACTTTCTAGATACAGCCGCTAATATTGCGTTACCTCAAGAGAACCAATCAATACCGCAACCGGACTTGATTCTATTACAAGAAAAGACCTTGTATCGACTCAAGGTTCTCCTGAGTGAACACGTCAAATTGGATGTTGTCAAGATTGATGGAGACAATCCTCTTGAAAACTATGGGATTGATTCGGTGATTATTACTCAACTTAATCAGAAACTTAGTGATATCTTTGGCGCACTGTTGCCAAAAACCCTATTTTTTGAGCACCGGAATCTGCAAACTTTAGCCGAATATTTAATTTCAGAGTATCCACAAGCCTGTTTGCAGTGGACAGGACTGGAAGAACCGTTGAAACCAAAACCCATTATCTCTTCAATACCACTGCCTGTCAGCGATGAGCTTCCGGTACTGACCACATTGCAAACAAGACAGCGTTCACCACGCCGTCTTACGGTTACAGAACCAAGTGCGAAAGCCAGAGAACATATTGCCATCATTGGTATAAGTGGGCGTTACCCGCAGGCGAAAACACTGGACAAATATTGGCAGAATTTGAAGAAAAGCATCACTTGTATAAGTGAAATACCAGAAGACCGTTGGTCGCTGGAAGACTTTTTTGAACCAGATCAAGAAGAAGCTGAAAAACAAGGAAAAAGTTATAGCAAGTGGGGCGGTTTTCTGGAAGGAATTGCAGACTTTGATCCTTTGTTTTTTAATATTTCACCCCGAGAAGCAGCCGTTATGGACCCTCAGGAACGCTTGTTTATTCAGTCCTCTTGGGAAGTCCTGGAAGATGCGGGATACACAAGGGAACGGCTTACAACAGACTATAATAGCCAGGTTGGTGTTTTTGCAGGAATTACCAAAACAGGTTTTGAATTATATGGTCCGGAATTATGGCGACAAGGTGAGCAGCTTCATCTCCGTACATCATTTAGCTCGGTAGCCAACCGGATTTCCTATCTCTTGAATTTACAAGGTCCAAGCATGCCAATTGATACGATGTGTTCCTCGTCCTTAACAGCGATCTACGAGGCCTGCGAACATATTCACCATGGAGCCTGTGAAATGGCGATAGCCGGTGGGGTGAATTTATATCTTCATCCGTCAAGCTATATAGAACTTTGTGCATACAAAATGCTTGCGCCAGATGGAAACTGTAAAAGTTTTGCCGACGGAGGAAACGGCTTTGTCCCGGGAGAAGGGGTAGGCGTTGTACTTCTAAAACGGTTATCTAAGGCAATTCAAGATCAGGACCAGATCCACGCTGTCATTATCGGTGCCAGTATTAATCATGGCGGCAAAACCAATGGATATACAGTCCCCAATCCAACAGCCCAAAGCAAGGTTATTCGGGACACATTGGATAAGGCAGGCGTTGATGCCCGAGCAGTCAGTTTCATTGAGGCTCATGGAACAGGTACAGCACTTGGGGACCCCATTGAAATTACGGGACTGGCTCAGGCCTTTCGAAAAGATACTCAGGATACCGCCTATTGTGCTATCGGTTCTGTAAAATCGAATATTGGCCATTTGGAAGCGGCCGCAGGGATTGCAGGACTAACCAAAATTGTATTGCAAATGAAGCATCAAATATTTGTTCCCAGCCTTCTACATGGCAGGAAATTGAATCCAATGATTAATTTTGCAGAAACACCATTTATGCTGCAACAAGAACTTGGTGAGTGGAAACGGCCCTTGATCGAGATTGATGGGGTAAGTAAGGAATATCCAAGGATCGCCGGCATTTCTTCGTTTGGAGCTGGAGGATCGAATGCTCATGTGATTCTGCAAGAGTATGAGCAGCCTCAGTCGGTAGAAAATAGGTCCAATCAGTCCGATCTGTCTGATAAGTCCCATCAGACATATCTTATAATCTTATCGGCAAAGAATGAAGACCGCCTTCGTGAAATAGCCAAGAATCTCCATGAATTCATCCTTCATCCTTCATCCTTCATCCTTTCAGAACTTGCCTACACACTTCAAGTTGGACGGGAGGCAATGGAGGAACGTTTAGGATTCATTGTGAACTCCATCGAAGAACTAAAGGATAAACTACACGGCTTTCTCGAAGGACAAAATGACATTGAGGATCTGTATAGGGGACAAATTAAACACAACAGAGGTACCTTAGGAGTCTTTGCCATTGATGAAGATCTACAACAGGCGGTAGATAATTGGATTGCTAAACGGAAATATGTAAAACTCTTGAACCTTTGGGTCAAGGGACTGATTATTGATTGGAACAAACTATATGGCGAAAACAAGCCTTGCCGAATTAGTTTGCCCACCTATCCTTTTTTAGGAAAACGTTATTGGATACCTAAATTTACAACTCCGCCCGCCGCTGACACCATCACTTCCAGCGTGTCCTCTTTTATCCATCCACTGCTCCATAAAAACACTTCTGATTTTTCGGAACAGCGGTTTAGTTCGACCTTTACAGGCCACGAGTTCTTTTTGGAGGATCAAGTCGTAAAAGGTCTAAAGATATTGCCCGGAGTAGCGTGTCTTGAAATGGCTCGGGTTGCTGTACAAAAAGCATTGGGCGCTTTACTGGATAGGCAAGCGGGGATTCTATTGAAAAACGTGGTTTGGGGGCAGCCCATTGCAGTAAACAGTCACCCCAAAGAAGTCCACATCAAACTTTTATCAGAATGTAATGGAGATATTACCTATGAAATTTTTAGCGAATCTGAAAAAGCCGATGCGAAGTGTATTGTTCACAACCAGGGCCGAGCACAGCAAAGTCCAGTATCTGAAAATTCCAGCTTGGATATCCCGGCTTTACTGGCTGAATGCAGTCAAAGCAGGCTAAACTCCAGTCAATGTTACGAAGCCTGTAAAGCGATGGGAATCGACTATGGTCCCGGACATCAGGCCATTAAAGAAATCTATATTGGAAATAACCGAGCGCTGGTGAAACTTTCCTTGCCATCTCACCTTTCAAAGACACGGGGGCAATTCGTTCTTCATCCAAGCCTGGTGAATGGCGCCCTACAAAGCATTATAGGCTTAAACACCACCAATCAAGGATCAGGAACAGAGAACAGGGGACCGGTTTTACCTCTAACACTTCAAGAACTTCATATTTTATCTCGTACTTCTACTCTCATATGGGCCTTGGTTCAATCCAACAAAAGAGATCAGGAGCAAAAACTCGACCTAGAATTATGCGATGATCAAGGCACTGTTTGCGTACGAATGAAGGGGTTGGTCTGCCACGAAAGTTTACATTCATCAATTACTACTCGACATTCCTTACAGCCCACGATCGTAGCAGAATCCGTTTTTTCGAACAAAACAGATAAACCAACGACAGTTTCATTACAGTTTCTATCAGACGATAAAAGCCTATCTACTAACCCGGATGGCCAAAGCCGGCAGCCAATCACCTTATCGTCAACAAACCTTTCATTATCACAACCCAGAATCGACGATAATTCTAATCCTCCGATGTCTGTTAATTCCTCTATCACGGTGGAATTATTACAGGACGAACTGGCAACAACCCTGGCAAAAGCCTTATACATGGAGCGAAATGAGGTTGATCCGGATAGACCATTTATTGATTTGGGGATGGATTCGATTGTCGGTGTGGAATGGATCAAGACGATCAATAAGAAATATGAAACCCAAATACCTACAACCAAAACCTACGATTATCCCACCATTAATGAATTCGCTGAATTCCTAAAAAAAGAATTGAATAAACAAAGCAAACAACCCTTAAGAGATTCAGTGATTCAATGCCTATCGAGTGCCCCGGATGACCAAAACCAGCAGCCAATCACCTTGTCGTCAACAAACCTTACATTATCACAACCTGAAATCGACGATAATTCTAATCCTCCGATGTCTGTTAATTCCTCCATCACGGTGGAATTATTACAGGACGAACTGGCAACAACCCTGGCAAAAGCCTTATACATGGAGCGAAATGAGGTTGACTTGGAAAGACAATTTATTGATTTGGGGATGGATTCGATTGTCGGTGTGGAATGGATCAAGACGATCAATAAGAAATATGAAACCAAAATACCTGCAACCAAAACCTACGATTATCCCACCATTCGTGAATTCGCTGAATTCCTAAAAAAAGAATTGAATAAACAAGGCAAACAGTTTGTAAGCCGTCCGGAAATTTCAGAGACGAATCAGTCTTCATCAAAGGTCGCGCTAGAGCCCATCGAATTGCCATCAAGCGATTTACACCAAATTACAGGAATTTCAACACCAACACTTTCTTCATTTAATTTAACAAAAAAACAACATTTTCTCCCCCAAATATCAAGCCATAATTACGCACAAGGAGAGCATCGTCAGAGACAATTAAAAAAGGATACAGAGAAAAAAGAAGGTGATGTAGTAAAGCAGCACCAAGAGGATCTTTCAAGATTAGGGACCTCTTATGGCCTTGTGCTTTCAACGGTTCATTCCCTGAAAGAACTGTCATTGAGTCAATGGGCTATATCAGAACCCAATCAAGATGAAGTGACGATTCAAGTGAAGGCATCCGCTATTAATTTTCCGGACACGATGTGTGTAAGAGGATTATATCCAACAATGCCTGATTATCCTTTTGTCCCTGGATTTGAAGTTTCAGGCGTGGTTGCTAGAAAAGGCAGTCAAGTTTCCGAGATTGATATAGGAGACGAAGTCATTGCACTCACGGGAAAGCAACTGGGAGGACATGCCAGCCATGTGAATGTGCCAATAAGAAATATTGTTCAAAAACCTAAAAATGTTTCTTTTGAAGAAGCCTGTAGTCTGCCCGTTGTTTTTGGTACGGTGAATTATGCGTTTGAATTAGCAAAACTTGCCCCAAAAGAACATGTATTAATTCAAACAGCGACGGGAGGATGTGGTCTTGCTGCCCTTCAACTGGCGCATTTGAAAGAATGTGTTTGTTATGCCACATCAAGTAGACAAGAAAAATTAGATATTCTTAGAAAATTTGAAATTCCTCATGTTTTTAATTATAAAACGTCAGATTTTGATCGGGAAATAAAACGCATCACCAAAAACAGAGGAATTGATGTTGTATTAAATATGCTATCCGGTGATGGAATTCAAAAAGGCTTAAATTGCTTAGGCCCCTCAGGCCGGTATTTAGAACTTGCCGTACATGCATTAAAAACAAGCCAGGCATTAGACCTCTCAAAACTAGTGCGGAATCAATCAATTTATAGTATTGATTTACGCCAATTGAGCTTCGAGAAAAAAGGGCTTGGAAAAGAGATGCTCAAGCAAATGAAATTTATGATTGAGTCAGAACAAATTGTGCCGATAGTGTCTCGAATTTATCCCATTCACCAGATTCGTGAGGCCTTAGAATACGTGGGACAGGGGAAGCATATTGGTAAAGTTGTGATCAGTCACACGAATCACAAAATGATTGATTGCCTAGATCATTGCCTACAACGTTTATTAGAGCATAAACGAATCTGTAAACAAAGACACCCAGCTATTACCACAACGACCTCTGCAATAAACGGACAAAAGAAAAAACAGACCCAGGAAGGTATTGCCATCATCGGCATGTCTGGACAATTTCCGAAGTCAAAGACCTTAGCTGAATTTTGGGACAATCTGGCACAGGGAAAAGATTGTATTTCGGAAATTCCAACGACACGATGGTCTATCGATCAGTATTATGACCCCGACGCGATAACTTCAGGAAAGATCGATTGCAAATGGATGGGGGTTTTAGAGGATGTGGATTGTTTTGATCCGTTGTTTTTTAATATTTCACCGGCGGAAGCTGCTTTAATGGATCCGCAACAACGGCTGTTTTTAGAAAACTGCTGGCATTGTATTGAAGATTCTGGAATAAGTCCTGCTGCCTTGTCTGGAAGTCGTTGTGGTGTTTTTGCTGGTTGCGGCCCTAACGAGTTTGGGCAATTCGTGAATGGACAAGAACTTAATGCTCAGGCCTTGCTAGGAGGAGCTGCTTCGATTTTACCAGCCCGGATTTCATATATCTTAAACTTAAAAGGCCCCAGTTTATCCATTGATACCTCATGTTCCTCTTCGCTAGTAGCCATTGGGGAAGCCTGTAATAGTTTGCAATTGCAAACCTGTGATCTTGCCTTAGCAGGAGGGGTATCTGTGTTGTCAGGGCCTAACTTGCATATTATGACCACTAACGCAGGTATGTTATCGAAAGATGGACGTTGTTTTACCTTTGATGAACGGGCAAATGGATTCGTTCCCGGGGAAGGCGTTGGCATAATTTTATTGAAACGACTCTCGGACGCGATTCATGATCGAGATCCAATTTACGGAGTAATCAAAGGATGGGGAGTCAATCAGGATGGAAAGACAAATGGGATAACTGCGCCTAGCGTGAATTCACAGATTTCATTGGAGAAAGAGGTCTATGAACGTTTTAATATTAATCCGGAAACAATTTCCCTCGTCGAAGCCCACGGAACCGGTACCAAACTCGGAGATCCAATTGAAGTGGAGGCCCTTATCGAGTCTTTTCAATCCTATACGCGGAAGAAAAATTATTGTGCACTAGGATCTGTAAAAAGCAACACCGGGCATCTACTGGCAGCGGCTGGAATCGCCGGGATTATAAAGGTATTACTTGCTTTGCGGCACCGAATGTTACCCCCTACCATCAATTTTGAAACACTCAATTCACATATTACCCTAGAGAATAGTCCCTTTTACATCAATACTGAAATACGCCCCTGGAAGATTCCCGAGGACGCTACCCGACGTGCGAGCGTAAGTTCTTTCGGATTTAGTGGAACGAATGCGCATTTAGTCATTGAAGAATGGCTGGCACCGCCAGTCGGTGATAGCTCGTATAAGACTTATATTATCGTCCTATCAGCCAAAAATAAAGAACGGCTTAGAGAAGTCGTTAAAAATCTCCTTGATTTTACCAACCATAAAATCTTAAATCAAAAATCTGAAATTCTGAATTTGTCTGATCTCGCCTATACACTCCAGGTAGGGCGTAAGGCCATGGAGGAGCGCTTAGCTCTGATTGTAGAATCAGTCCATGAACTTGGAGAAAAACTAAAGGGGTTTATGGAGGGGAAAGAGGCCATTGAAGAGCTATATCGAGGACAGGTCAAGCGGAACAATGAGTCATTAACGGATTTTACAGCGGATGAAGATATCGCCAAAACAATTGATGCTTGGATGGCAAAAGGTAAGTACGGAAAACTGTTAAGACTGTGGGTTAAGGGACTGAATTTTGACTGGAACAGTCTTTATGGTAATTCTAAACCTCGGCGAATCAGCCTTCCGGCATATCCGTTTGCCAGGGAACACTATCCCGTACATCAGATTGATGCTAATCCTAACAATAGCACAAGCCCTTCTACGATCATCCACCCCCTGCTACAGCAAAACACATCCAACCTTTCGGAACAACGCTTCAGTTCGACGTTTACAGGCCAGGAGTTTTTCTTGGCAGATCATGTTGTGCAAGGTCAAAAGGTCTTACCCAAATTTGCGTATCTTGAGATGGCCCGAGCGGCAGTAGAACAAGCAGCAGGCTCTCTGGCAGATGATCAAACGGAAATCCAATTGAAGAATGTGATTTGGGCGCAACCGATTATAACCAATGGTCATGCACAAGCAGTCCATATTGGACTTTGTCCGGAAGAGAAAGGACAGATTCGATATGAAATCTACACCGAAGTAGAAAATAGGGAAGAGGAGCCGGTTATTCATTGTCAGGGAATAGCAACCCTCAATACTTCCGAGAAACTGCCCCCTCTGGATCTTCCCGGTTTACGAGCCACCATGGACCAAGGGCATTTGAATTCCAAACAATGCTATGACGCCTTTAAGACGCCGGATATCGATTACAGTTCTGGCCATCAATGCCTTGAATCAGTCTATATTGGCAAGAATCAGGTGTTAGCGAAATTGTCTATGTCTTCCTCCATTTTGGAAACTCAAGATCAATATGTGCTGCATCCGAATCTGATGAATTCTGCTCTGCAGGCTTCCATCAACTTAGAACAAAGTAACAATTTATACCTCCCCTTTGCGCTGGAATCGCTTGACATCATAGGAAAATGTACAGCTTCGATGTGGGCATGGATCCGCTATTCTAACGGCAATGCATCGACAGAGAAGGCGCAGAAACTCGACATTGATCTCTATGGTGATCAAGGAACAATTTGTCTACGGATGAAAGGACTTTCATCTCGAGTTTTCGAAAGGGAAGCCACTTCTACCGGAATTCTTGGAACGTTAACGTGTCAACCAATTTGGAAAGAAAAGGCGATTCCCCAAAAAGCGAATTCTCCTGAATACTCGCAGCATCTGGTCATGTTGTGTGAGATAGATCCATTGGATATTGATAGGAGTGAGCGAACAGCAAACACCACGAGTAACGATTGGGTTCGGATGCACTCAGAAAGTAAAGATCTGGCCAAACGCTACCAAGACATTTCGATTCAAGTCTTTGAAACGATCAGGGGGATCCTTGAGAAAATGCCCAAGGGCAATATCCTCATTCAGATTCTTATTCCTTCCAAAATAGAGGAACAAGTCTTCTCCGGCCTTTCCGGATTGCTCAAAACGGCTCACCTAGAGAATCCTAAAATACTTGAACAACTTATAATCGTAGATCCAGGTGAAACGGAGGAAGAACTGCATGAGAAACTTAAAGAAAACAGCCGGTGTCCTGAAGACACTCAAATTCGATATCGGAAGGGTCAACGCCAGGTGCTTTTCTGGAAAGACATACCCGTTACGGAGGAAGTCGCCCAGATTCCCTGGAAGATGGGGGGAGTCTACCTCATTACGGGAGGTGCCGGCGGGATAGGAATGATTTTTGCCAAAGAAATCGCACGCTCAACCAAAGACTCGACCCTGATCCTGACAGGCCGTTCTCGTTTAAGCCGAGAAAAGCAAATTCAACTAAAAGAATTAGAGGCCTTGGGTGCACAAACCAAATACATGCAATGTGATGTGACCCGGAAAGAGACGGTTGTCAATTTAATTCAAAGCGTTCAAGAGAAGTTCGGGAACCTTCACGGCATCATCCATAGCGCGGGAGTGATTCGTGACAACTTCATCCTCAAAAAAACAACACAGGAGCTGAAAGAGGTTTTAGCTCCCAAAGTCGCGGGACTGGTTAATGTGGACCAAGCCAGTAGGGATCTGCCCCTTGACTTCTTTGTTCTTTTTTCCTCACTGGCAGGGCCTCTGGGCAACATAGGCCAGGCTGATTATGCATGCGCCAACGCCTTTATGGATGGTTATGCTCGATACCGCAATGATCTAGTGGCTACAAACCAACGCCAAGGTCGGACTCTTTCGATAAACTGGCCATTGTGGAAAGAAGGGGGTATGCAAGTCGATGAAACCAATGAAAATATGATGAGACAAAGCATGGGGATGATCGCTATGCAAACTCCAACCGGAATCCGGGCCTTTTATCAATCTCTGGGCGCTAAAAAGGATCAGGTGATTGTGATTGAAGGGGACCTTACACGGTTAAGGAAGCTTGTGTCAGAAGTTCCATCAGCTGTAAACTCACTTTCCACGAAGGCATCCATTCAAGGGGTAGACTTAAAACTGCTTCGTCAAAAAACCTTGAACAACCTCAAAGGTCTTTTTGGAGAAACAATCAAATTAAGCATGGCCAAAATTGATGCCGAAGAGTCGCTGGAGAGCTATGGGATTGACTCGATCATGATTACTCGGCTGAATCAAAAATTAGAACTGATTTTTAGAGAAATCTCAAAAACGTTATTTTTTGAATACCAGACGCTTGCGGCCTTAGCAGACTATTTTATCGGCGAGTACCCCCAAGAATGTATGGCTTGGAGCAAGCTTGAGCTACCTGTGTCTTCTCGACCCGAAGCGCCTTCAGCGGCTGGGATTTTCAATCATGAGGTTCCTAAAATAACTTCCCTAAGGTCACGAAATGGAAGGGAGGGGCGATTTTCTCTTCAGGATCCGAGTGAACGGGTTCAAGATCTGATTGCGATAATTGGGATCAGTGGGCGCTATCCGCAGGCAAAGAACCTGGAAGAATATTGGAAGAATTTGGAAACAGGCAAGGACTGTATTACGGAGATTCCGGAAGGTCGATGGTCGATGGAAGGATTTTTTCATCCAGATCCGGATGAGGCTGTAGCCCAAGACAAAAGCTATAGCAAATGGGGCGGTTTTGTAGAAGGCTTTGCTGATTTTGACCCTTTATTTTTTAATATTTCACCTAAAGAAGCGATGAATATGGATCCTCAAGAACGATTGTTTATTGAGTCTTGCTGGGAAGTTCTTGAGGATGCAGGCTATACCAAGGAACGACTTGCGGATCAGTTTGATGGCCGGGTCGGTGTTTTTGCAGGAATTACCAAAACAGGATTTAATTTATATGGCCCCGATTTAAGGAATCAGGGGGAAAAAATCTATCCTAACACATCGTTTAGTTCAGTGGCTAATCGGATTTCCTACTTGCTTAATTTACAAGGTCCAAGCATGCCGATAGATACCATGTGTTCGTCCTCATTGACGGCAATTCATGAAGCCTGTGAACATCTGCATAGGTACGAATGCGAAGCGGCGATAGCAGGCGGGGTTAATTTGTATCTTCATCCGACAAGTTATATTGAACTCTCTGCGCTGCGCATGCTTTCGGTAAACGGACAATGCAAAAGTTTTGGAGAAGGGAGCAATGGGTTTGTGCCGGGCGAAGGAGTCGGCGTTGTTTTTCTGAAACGCTTATCCCAAGCGATCACAGACCAGGATCATATTTATGCAGTGATCCGCGGAACAGGTATTAATCACGGTGGCAAAACGAATGGATTTACGGTTCCCAATCCAAACGCTCAAAGCAAACTTATCAGCGAAACCCTGGACAAAGCGGGCATAAATGCCCGAACTATCGGTTATATTGAAGCCCATGGAACGGGTACCGAACTCGGCGATCCGATTGAAATTTCGGGGCTTACCCAGGCATTTTGTAAGGATACTCAGGATACTCAATTCTGTGCCATTGGCTCTGCAAAATCGAATTTAGGCCATTTAGAATCGGCGGCAGGGATTGCCGGAGTGACAAAGGTCTTACTGCAATTGAAGCACAAAAAAATTGTTCAAAGCTTGCATGCCAAAGAATTGAATCCTAATATTAATTTTGCAAAAACTCCTTTTGTCGTCCAACAAAAGCTTGGCGAATGGAATCGACCTATACTTGAAATAGCTGGTGAAACCCGAGAATATCCAAGGCGAGCCGGAATCTCATCCTTTGGCGCAGGTGGATCCAACGCACATGTCATTTTGGAAGAGTATGAAGCACAACCGCCGGTAAAATATAGGTCCAATCAGTCTGATAAGTCCGATCAGACATATCTTATAATCTTATCAGCCAAGAATGAAGACCGCCTTCGTGAAATAGCCAAGAATCTCCATGAATTCATCCTTCATCATTCATCCTTCATCCTTTCAGAACTTGCCTATACCCTCCAAGTTGGCCGAGAGCCCATGGAAGAACGCCTGGGATTTACTGTGGGCTCAGTTCATGAGCTTACGAAGAAACTCCAGAGTTTTATTGAGGGGCAAGATAATATTGAAAATCTATACCGCGGACAGGTCAAGCGTCATAAAGAGATGTTGGCTGTTTTTAGAGACGATGAAGAATTACAAGAAGGCGTTGACAAATGGATTCAACATAAAAAATATGAGAAACTTTTGGACCTATGGGTGAAGGGACTAACTCTTGATTGGAACAAGTTCTACGGCGACAGGAAACCTAGTCGAATCAGTCTCCCGAGCTATCCTTTTGCCCAAGAACGCTATTGGGTGGCCGGGGGCGGTAATCCAATATCAGTAGTCCGTAATCTGAAATCGGAAGTTATACATCCTCTGTTACATAAGAACACGTCCAATCTTTCCGAGCAGCGGTTTAGTTCGACCTTTACGAGCCAGGAGTTTTTCTTCGCTGATCATATCGTAAAAGGGCAAAAGGTCATATTGGGAGTGGCGTATCTTGAGATGGCCCGAGCCGCAGTAGAACAAGCAGCCGAATTTTCAAGCCATATTCAAGGGATCCGGCTCAAAAACATCGTCTGGGCTCAGCCAATTGAGGTTAATAGCCATGCGAAAGAAGTCCATATTGGTCTCTTTGCAGAAGGGAATAGTCAGATTATGTTTGAAATCTACACCGAGCCTGAACATTCTGAGGGAGAGTGCGTAATACATAGCCAGGGAGTAGCAACATTGATCTCTTCCAATGAAGCGCCTCCTCTGGATCTCGCCGACTTGCAGGCAAAAATGAACAAGGGGCACTCCAACGCTGAGCAGGGTTATTCAGTTTTTAAGGCATCCGCTAGTGACTGCAGTTCCGGCCATCAATGCGTCAAAGAGCTTTATACCGGCCCGGAACAAGTGCTTGCGAAACTGACTTTGCCTTCGTCAGTTGCAGAGACTCTAGACAAATTTGTTCTTCATCCCGGCATTATGGATTCTGTCCTGCAAGCCTCGATAGGCTTAGTCATTCATAACCCGGAGCCGGTAATAAACAACCCTAAACCGATTTTACCGTTTGCACTGGACGAACTTGAAATCACAGGTGCATCCACGGCTTCGATGTGGGCCTGGATACGCAGATCCGACGACAACCCGGTAGGGGAAAAGCGACAGAAACTCGATATCGATCTATGTGATGATCAAGGGACGATTTGCACAAGTCTAAAAGGGATTACTGTACAACTATTGAATGTTGAGAAAGAAATTAGTGCTGGGGGGAACCGAGGGATTCGCATTGATATTGATCATTATTTAACACAGTTGATTTTCAAGCATCTTAAAGTTCCTGACGATGTTATTAAAATGGACATAGAGCTTGAAGATTATGGGATAGATTCTGTTTCGGCCGCGACAATGGTTCATGAAATAAAGCAAAAATTTTCAAATATACCGCAATCACTTTTCCTGGAATATAAGACTTTAGGTGAAATTAAGAGCTTTATCATGGAAAATAATGTTGGAACAACAAGACTTTCCGATGTCCATGAAAAACACACTGTCAATGGCCAGGAAGATAACCCTTTTGATATTAAGCAATCCCTAAAAAGCATTCGGAATTCAAAAAACGCATCCGGGAAACGAATATCAAAAAGAGTAAGTCATTGTAATATCAGCATTATTGGCATGGCAGGCCAATTTCCCGGCGCCGGCAATATTGATGAATTTTGGGATAACTTGGCTACTGGTAAGGTGACTGTATTAAGACTACCGGAAAACAGAATGAGATTAATGAATCTAAGTAAAGATGATCTGCCAGAAGCCGAGGAGATATTTGGCGGATATTTAGATAACATTGAATATTTTGACTATAAGCTTTTTAAGATTCCGTTTGATGAAGCCAAAGCAATGGATCCCCAGCTCAGGAAACTAATTGAGGTCATATGGCAGGCTATATTGAATGCCGGGTCTACTGTCCATGAATTTAGAAAGGAAAAGACCGGACTTTTTGTCACAACAAAAGGACATTCAGGTTATGGAGAAATCGTCGTAGAAAAAGAAAATAAACACGATCGGTATTCTGTAGAAAGCCCCTCGCTATACGCAAACAGAATTTCCAATATTCTAAATATCAAAGGCCCCAGTGAGCTTGTAGAAACAGGATGCTCAAGCTTTCTTGTCGCTATTAAGCATGCCATTACAGCAATAAGGGATGGACGGTGCAAGCAGGCAATCGTTGCCGCTGCGGAATTATCGCTATCCCCCCACGAATTTAGAAGTAAAGATACTATTGGTCTTTACAGTACGAAAAAATCTACCAAAAGCTTCGCTGTGGATTCCGATGGATATATCAAAAGTGAGGCCATTGGCGCCATTATCTTGAAATCAGAAGAACAGGCGAATTATGACCATGACCCTATCTACGCCACCATAAAAAGCGTAGGCGTTTGTCATGGAGGAAAAGCCCCTTTGAAATGGTACAGCCCCAATATCACCGGCCAAAAGTTAGCGATTGAAGAAGCCATAGCCGAATCCGGAATCGCCCCTGACACGATTACATATATTGAAGCGGAAGCGAATGGATCCCAGTTGGGCGATGCATCCGAAATTATTGCGATTCAATCCGTGTATGGCGATTATTTGAAATCCAAAGATTCCGATGACAAAAAAGATGAAGCACATAGGATTCGTATTGGGTCACTTAAACCATTAATTGGACATGCAGAGAACGCATCCACATTTACCGCGCTGGCTAAACTCATATGGTGTATGCAACACCATCGTATGCTTGGGGTACATGGCCTAGGCGATATAAATAAAAATATCGAATTGGAGAATAACTTCGAAATCCTGAAAAATGACGTGTCGTGGAATCGAATGCATAAGAATTCTGTTATCTTACCGCGACGCGGAGCTATCCATTCACTTGGCATAGGTGGCGTAAATGCACATCTTATCCTTGAGGAATGGGATAATAATGACACCTTCCCCTTAGGCCACGAAATGCCAAGTGAAGGCTATGTTTTTATCTTTTCCGGGAAAACGGAAGCCAATTTACAAACCCTGGTAGAAAATTACATCTGTTTTTTTTCAAGATCAGTGAATCAAAAATCAAATCCCCGGGACCTATTGCGGATAGAATACACATTACAACACGGTCGAGAGGAAGAAAAATACCGATTAGCAGTTATTGCAAACACGCTGAATGACTTGATCAATCATTTAACACGTTGGCGCAATGATTCGGTTGAGGATAAGGAGAATGTCTGTTGTTCAAATAATATGAACAACAAAACCTCTTCTTCCGAACAAGCATTACCGAAGCAAGACGATGTGAAACATAAGCTACAAAAATGGCTCAGCGAAAAGGCATTGGTTGATATTGCACGAGCATGGGCCCATGGACATAAAGTAAATTGGGCAATGTTACATGATTCAAAGAAAATCCGCAAGATGAATTTACCGACAAGTTGTATGACCCCATCCTTTTGTTGGCATAATGGGATAGAAGATAAACCCATTCTAAAAATTACCCCTGAATCTATGGGTACAATCATGTTAACACCAAGATGGACCGAAAAGGCAATTGATGTAACATCCCCCTTACCATTTTCATTCAGTCATAAGATCATTTTCTGTGATTGGCCGACAGAGAAGACCGATAAATTTGAAAAGGGTTTACAAGATATCGGTCAACCTAAAATATTGAAAGCATCATCCGATGAACTTTCGGCATGTTTTTTGACCTATGCCCAAGAAATTTTTCAAGTAGTGAGAGATATACTTTCATCCAAGCCAAAACAAAAGGTTTATGTTCAAGTCGTTTTGCCGAATGGTTTAGATCGCGTCTATCTTCATGGGCTAACGGGGTTAATGAAAACAGCGCGTCAAGAAAATTCGCATTTTATAGGGCAAGTGATTGTCATGGGCATTAAGGTGTCAACTAAAGAGTGTATTTCCAGATTAAAAAATAATCTTCGCGAACCTAAAGACACCTTCATTCAGTATATAGACGAAGAGCGTCGGGTACAAGGTTGGTCTGAGATTACTGGAATGCATTTACTCGCCCCAAAAAGACAACCACCTATCATTTGGGAAAAAAGGGCTGTTGTTTTGATTACTGGCGGCGCTGGGAGTTTAGGGTTAATTTTTGCTAAAGAGATCGCTCAAAAGGCAAAACAGGCGACACTCATTTTAACGGGCCGATCTGCGATTGCGCCGTCAATACAAAGAGAGATTACCCAATTAGAATCATGGGGAGCCACTGTGGCCTATATCCAAGCTGATATCAGTAAAAAAACGAATGTTGATCAGCTAATTGGGACAATTCAAAAAAAATATGGATCATTGACGGATATCATTCACAGCGCAGGTGTTATTCAGGATAGTTACATCATTAAGAAATCTCTTGACGACGTTGATGCAGTACTGAAAGCAAAGGTCTCGGCATTATGCCATCTTGATGAGGCAACAAAAGCGATGAACCTAAACTCTATTATTCTTTTTTCGTCTTTGGCTGGAGCATTTGGTAATGCTGGTCAGGCAGACTATGCGATGGGCAATGCATTTATGGACGCTTATGCGATTTATCGCAATCAGTTGGTCGTATTGAAAAAGAGACACGGACGAACTCTGTCCATTAATTGGCCGTTCTGGGCCAATGGCGGCATGCAGCTTGATAATCCATCCATAAGTCTGATGCAACAGAGGTTTCACATGCTCCCTTTGCCTAAAGAGATCGGTATTAAAGTGTTAGAACAAAGTATTCTGTGTTCTGAATCGCAGATTTTAGTTATGTATGGAATGGTCAACGACATGAGAACATTGTTTTAGATCTTCCGGGAGTGAAATCAGTGAACGTGGCCTTGAACTACGCACCGTTGTGGCAGTAAGACTACTGACTAGGTTTTTTAAAGAGGGCGATAACAAATTGAAGCAAGTTAGACAAACGTCGAGAATTTCTCGTCAAATTCAACGACATAACATTCAAAATACAAAAAAACGTTAGCGAACTTTCCGTTTGTGGAAGCGCTATAAACATTAACAAATTAGAAGGAGTTTTTTATGGACGAACTTGATGAACAGTTACAGACATATCTTGTGGCTAAGTCGGCAGAAATATTAAAGTGTGATCAATCTGTAATTATTTGGGAAAATGATATCGATGAATATGGATTTACATCTATGGAAACGAACCAACTTTGTCTTGAATTAAACGAACATTTTTCCATTGCCATTCAGCCGGCTCTCTTTCTGGAGGTCACCTCTTTAGAGGAGTTAAGCAGGTACGTTAAAAAAAATTATTTTGAAGCTGTAGAAAATAAACTCTTATAAGATCAGATAATACAAAAGGAATATTATGAATAATTATAGCCATCTTGATGATGATCAAAAAAGAATTCTTGATAGTAAAAAATACCTATATTTAACAAAAGAAGAACAGGTCAATTTTCATTTTATGATGCAAACGCGACTTCGGATTAAGTCGCCCGACTTTATGGAGTCATTTGAAAATGAGCTACTTAAAACGAAATTTGAACATTTTAAATCACAGTGCCCGGATTTTGAGTCCATTGATTATACAAAGTCTTTTATTAAACTGGAAAAATTTGATTTTTCAGATATGAATCGGGAAAAATTTCAACGATTAATCAACGATCCCAAGAATCCTCCTATTGTCGTAAAGGGGATGCTCAACGATACGGTTTCAGCACAAAAATGGTCGCACGAATATTTAAGGGATCACTATAAAGATGTAGAGATTGTGGCGATTGAATATAGTGACTCTGATCCTCGATCCGAGAAGCAATTTAAACGTTTACAGTTATCGGACATTATCAATTCTCAATTAGATCAAAGGGCTAAAAAAAGCTACTATGTCAATAACTCAGCAGAAATATTTAACGATTACCCTTATCTGATTGATGAGATTGGGGCAGATAAGGTTCTGGATCTATTTAAGGGACATTCAGTGAACAGTTTTAGCCAACTGTTCATTGGAAATCTAAAAACATGGGGTACAAATTGGCATCAAGGCAATGACCTTTCCTGTGCGTTAATGATCAATGGCGTTAAACGATGGATCTTTTTGGATCCTAAATTGATTTATATCTTAAAACCTATATTAAACGGTCCTAATGGGATGGGAACCAAGTTTGACGTAAGATTTGACTTGGATTTCCATAAAATACATGACCCTTTATACGCCTATGCTCCAAAATTCATCGTTGATATCGAGCCGGGTGATGTAATTTTTTTCACCAAATATTGGGCTCATGCAGTCACCAATATGTCGCCATTGCAAATCATGGTGAATATGCGTATGACGGAAGTGGATTTAGAAAGTATGCAAAAAGGGAATACGGCGCCCAATCGATTGCCCCTTTATGATAACATTTTAAACTCGGATCCGGACTTCATAAAATTCAAATTTGAAATTTTTCAGAACTTAGGTAAAAAAACTAAAAAAGTAGGGGATAAATCGTACTTTTCCGGCATTTCAACAGCAAATAATGAAACCAGTAAGATTGGGAGCAACAAATGAACGAGTATTTAATTAATTGTGGAGAATTTAATATCATAGTGCGACCGAATCAGAAAGAGTATTTCATTCTCGAAGATGATAGGAAGTCTGCCAATGTTCTCAATGACTTTATTCATGAAAAGGAAGTTTCCTATAATGCATTGAGCCCCTGTTGGTTTCGGTATGATGAAGATGAAGAGTGGCACGACTTTCATCAGAAAAAGCATAAGTTGAATGATGATTTTAAGGAGTCGGATCTCATTAATATATTTGTTCTGAAGAAGTTTAATTTTGGAAGTCTGGTTGCCCGTCGAGATCCACAAACCAGCACGGTTAAAATTTTCAAGCGTGAGAAGTTGTACGAAGGCATGAATTCGGCGCAAACCGGTTAGCTTTTATGAATACGAACTTTGATAATCCAATTTATAAAAAGCTTGCCGAAGACTTCTGCGTAGGAAAGTATACGGATGAAGAGTTTAAATCTCTTGTTGAAGAGATACGCCCTCCACTCAAAGAACCTTTGATCGCAGAGAAGGACAGAATTAAATCGATGCCTCAAGATGAATTAATGAGTAAAGCGTATTACGATCATGATGCGAGTAATGATCAAGAGAAAGCCATCGCGATCATTGGTATGTCCGGCTTCTTCCCCGGATCGGATTCTATTGAAGATTTTTGTGAAAAAATTGAACATCAAGAAAGTCTTTTTGTTAATGTTCCTTCCAACCATTTTCCTGAAAAGGAAATCCAAAAGCGTTACGGTGCATTCTTAGATAATATTGCCGGATTTGACAATGAATTATTTAAGATTCCATCTGTTGAAGCAGAATACATGGACCCCCGACAACGGTTATTGTTAATGTCCGTTTGGCATACTCTGGAAGATGCCTGTTATTTGCCATCCCAAATCAATCAGTCAATAGTAGATGTATATATTGCTTCAGAAGGCGACCCGTATACTTCTATTCTAATGGAAGCAGATATTTCCCCCTACACGCCCATTGGTATGTCCTCTTGGGCATTGCCCAATCGGATCTCTCATTCGTTTAACTTCAAAGGAAAAAGCTTGTCCATAAATACAGCCTGTTCTGGCAGCAGTGTCGCTCTTTATAAAGCGATTCAAGCATTAAGACAAAACGAGGCCGACTACGCGGTTGTAGGAGCGGCCAATCTATTTATCGGATCAGGCATTTCTATCGTCTATCTTGGTCAAGAGTCATTAGGTATTCTTGGGAATTCCAGGTCATGCTATCCTTTTCAAAAGAATGCAAAAGGTTTCTTACCCGCAGAAGGAATTATTACTGTTCTATTGAAAAAATATTCCCATGCTGTACGAGATAATGATAATATTCATGCGGTCTTATTGGGAGCACATGTCAATCATACAGGAGGGTACGGTAGTTTAACAATGCCCTCTGCAGATTCACAATCAGATGCGATCACTAACGCCTATCTTGACGCCAATATTGCCCCTTCTACAGTGACCTATATCGAAGCCCATGGCGCTTCTTCTTTAATTGCAGACGTTGAAGAAATTAAAGCATTCAAAATGGGTGAAAAAAAACTACAAAAGCAGTTTGAATGTTCCCAGGATTACCCATGCAAAATCAGTACAATCAAACCAAATATCGGGCATGCCAATAGCGCCTCAGGTTTGATGTCCTTAATTCGAGTGATTCACTCGCTAAAAGTAAAAAAGAAATTAGGTATCAAAGATTTTTCCGGATATAACGATCAGATTTCCCTTGAGAATACCCGATTTTATATAAATGATGAAACGGAATCATGGGAGCGGATTAAAAAAGCGGACGGCTCGGAAATACCAAGACGGGCAGCAATTAATAATTTCGGTGCCGGCGGTGTCAACGCACATCTTCTTGTTGAAGAATATTGTAGGAATAAAGACGAAAATAACTCTTTGTTTTCATTGCCTGAAAATAAAAATACTTATTTTCTTGCTCTCTCCGGGTTGTATGAAGAACAGCTGATCCAGTACGCTAATTTCATTTCTCATTTTCTGCCCCATCATCCCGAAGTGAGTCCGGAACAATTGGAATATTTTTATTTAACAACAAGAAAACCTTTACGACATCGAGTGGTTTTTCGATATAAAAGTTTTGATGAACTGAATAAAAAATTAAAGAAATACACGGAGTCAAAAGGTAAATCCGGTTATTTCTTTAAGAACGACCTGAATAATAAGAATATTGCCGCAGATATATTTCAGAAGTATTCGAAATTTTCGGATTTTCTGAAGACCGTGACAAAGGAAACAGATAAAACGATATTATTTGAGTTATGGATTTATGGTATTGAATCCTCGATGGATCATTTTTATAAGAATAAATCGATTGCTAAACTATCTCTGCCTAGATACCCCTTTAAGATGGGCAGATTTTGGATTGAGCCATCCCGGAAAGCAAATTTATTGCATTCTCAACCCTATCGGGATTCTTCGAAAATTCATCCGTTACTACACCGCAATACATCCACCTTCACGGAGCAACGGTTTAGCTCTACCTTCACGGGTGAAGAATTTTTCCTGTCGGATCATGTGGTAAAAAGCAAAAAAGTATTACCGGGAGTGGCACATCTTGAATTGGTTCGAGTAGCTCTGGATCAAGCAGCTGACCCCTTGGAAGAAAGTCAAACAAGCATCCAACTTAAAAATGTGGGTTGGATTCGCCCCATTATTATAGAGGACAAGCCAACACAAATACATATCGGACTCTTCCCAGAAGAGAACGGTCAGATTCACTATGAAATCTATGGAAAACCTGAGATTAGTGAAGAAGAACTCCATGTGTATAGCACCGGAACCGCAATACTGAGTGACTTCATTAGAGTTCCACCCCTCAATCTATCTGATTTGCAATCACAGATGAACAAAGACAACCTTGACCCTGATCGCTTATATTCAGTTATTAAGGAGATGGGGATTAACCTTGGCCCGAAACTTCGAGGAATTAAGAAGCTGTACATTGGGGAAAATCAAGTGTTGGCGGAGCTGACCCTGCCTTCTTCTATTTTAGAAACTCAAGACCAATTTGTTCTACACCCCAGTCTCATGGATTCTACCCTTCAGGCATCAATTGGGCTGCCCCTGGGATCGAGTGATGCACTTGGGACAGAACGTAAGACAAATCTAGCCCGCATCGCTTCTTCAATAAAACTGTCTATTCCGTTTGCACTGGAAGAGCTTGAAATCACGGGAAAATGCACCGCTTCGATGTGGACCTGGATCCGCTATGCTGACGGTAGCGGTCCAGAGGCTAAGATTCAGAAATTGGACATTGATCTGTGTGACGAACTGGGGAATATCTGTGCTCGAATGAAAGGATATTCTTCAAGAGTGCTCGGAGGAGAAATCAGTAATTCCAGATCTTCAGAGGTCGGCACACTACTTGCCCATCCACTCTGGAAAGACCAGAGGATTTCTGTAAATAACACTAAATTGGCATATTCCGGGCACTGGGTTATGCTCTGTGAATTCGCAGGACTCACACCAATAGATATTGAAACCCAAATTCCGGGAAGTTCTTGTCGCGTTTTACAAACTAAACAAGAGGCTCCGGAGAGTCGTTTTAGGGATTACGCTATTCAGGTGTTTGAGGAAATTCAGAGGATCCTCAAAGGCAAAGCCAAGGAAAACGTGCTAATTCAGATTGTGGTTCCCCTTCTGGAGGAACAGCAACTTTTCTGTGGACTTTCCGGCTTGTTGAAAACCGCTCAGCTGGAGAATCCAAAACTCTTAGGTCAACTGGTTGAAATCGGTCCACATGAAGATGCGAAAGAAATCATCGCAAAATTAAGGGAATGTAGTCAATGTCCTTCGGATCGTGATATCCGCTATCAGAAAGGTCAACGATTCATTGCGGGTTGGAGTAATATTGATGATGTTCATCCGGATGATGTCTCTATCCCATGGAAGGAACAGGGAATTTATTTAATCACAGGCGGTATGGGAGGTTTGGGTCACATTTTTGCGAAAGAAATCGCACAGATGGTCAAGGATGCGACGGTCATCCTCATTGGGCGATCACCGCTTGATAAAGACAAGCGAATTCGAATCATGGAATTAGAGGCCTTAGGCGCTAGAGTAAAATATATGCAAATGGATGTGACCAATAAAACAGCGGTTGCAGACGTGATTCAGAAGATCAAGGAAGATTTCGGATGTCTTCATGGCATTATTCATAGCGCAGGAATCATTCAAAACAATTTTATCTTTAAGAAGTCGAGGGAGGAGATACAAGACGTTTTGGCCCCAAAGGTCTCCGGACTTGTAAATCTGGACCAAGCGACCAAGGATTTGTCTCTAGACTTCTTTATTTTCTTCTCTTCAGTGGCAGGAACAATGGGAAATCCAGGTCTGGCTGACTATGCTGCTGCAAATGCCTTTATGGATGCCTATGCTGCATTTCGTAACCAACTCGTGAACTCAAAACAACGCAGGGGGCAAACGCTGTCGATCAATTGGCCGTTTTGGAAAGAGGGCGGCATGAAGCTCGATGAGGAAATAGAAAAGATGATGATGGCAAATACCGGATTAGTAGCCTTGCAGACTTCAACCGGCATCCAGGCTTTATATCAGGGCCTGGCTAGTGGACGGTATCAAGTGATGGTCTTAGAAGGAAATAAGACGCGGATACAATTACTTCTACAAGAGCAACAATCAAAAAACAATACATCAATAACACCTGTTACCCAACATAAAACCAGCGCCATTCCAGAACGAGAACGCGACATGCTCCAAGACAAAGCCGCAAATTACCTCAAAGGTCTACTCTCCCCTGTGATTAAACTTCCTCCGCACCTCATCGAAGTCGATGCTCCAATGGAAAAATACGGGATTGATTCGCTTATGGTTATGCAATTAACCAATCAACTAGAAAAAACATTCGGATCTTTATCAAAAACATTATTTTTTGAATATCCTACGATCCTCGAATTAACCAGTTACTTCCTGAAATCACATAGTGAACAACTGACACCATTATTAGCTATCAAGGAAGATTCGCAGACATCTATTTCCAAAACTGAAGTTTCCGTTTCTGAGGCAGACTCTGTTAAGCCTCCTAAAAATAGGCTTCAACGTCATCGCTTTTCGTCTCCTCAAGTAATAATCGACCGTGAAAAAGTCACAATGGCCTTGGACATTGCCGTTATTGGTGTTTCTGGACGGTACCCGAAATCGAATAATATACAGGAATTTTGGGAAAACCTCAAAAATGGCAAGGATTGCATCACTGAAATCCCTAATGAGCGTTGGGACCACAGCTTATACTTCGATAAAGATAAAAATAAATTGGGTAAAACCTATAGCAAATGGGGTGGGTTCCTGGACGGAGTCGACCAATTTGATCCATTTTTCTTCGGAATCTCCCCTCGTGAAGCTGAGATAATGGATCCCCAGGAACGCCTGTTCCTGGAGTGCGTGGTTGAGACACTGGAAGATGGAGGCTATACAAGGAAAGCTCTTAGTCAATATCAGGGGGGGGGATTGATGGGAAATGTAGGGGTATATGTCGGTGTAATGTTCGAAGAGTACCAACTATATGGAGCGCAGGAAACCATACTGGGTAGACCGATCGCGTTATCCGGAAGTCCATCATCCATCGCCAATCGAGTATCCTATTTTTATGATTTTCATGGCCCATGTATGGCGGTGGATACCATGTGTTCTTCATCATTGACGGCAATCCATTTAGCTTGCCACAGCCTCCAGCGAGCGGAATGCGAACTTGCCATTGCAGGTGGAGTCAATATCACCATTCATCCTAATAAATATTTAATCCTTGCGCAGGGAAAATTTGCTTCGAGCAAGGGGCGCTGTGAAAGTTTTGGTGTTGGCGGAGACGGGTATGTGCCGGGAGAAGGCGTCGGCGCCGTATTACTTAAACCTATGTCCGGAGCTATTCGTGATGGAGATCAGATTTATGGAATTATCAAAGGAACGGCAATAAATCACGGAGGAAAAACCAATGGATATTCAGTCCCCAACCCCAATGCCCAAGCCAATGTCATTGGACAAGCTTTTAGCGAAGCCGGAATCAATCCAAGAACAATAAGTTATCTGGAAGCGCATGGCACAGGGACTTCCCTGGGAGATCCCATTGAAATTACGGCTTTGAATAAAAGCTTCGAAAATTACACTCTGGATAAACAGTTCTGTGCAATGGGTTCAGTGAAGTCAAATGTCGGACATTGTGAGAGCGCTGCGGGTATTGCAGGGGTGACGAAAGTATTGCTTCAATTGAAGTACGCTCAACTGGTTCCCTCCCTACATTCAAGAAACCTGAATCCTAATATTGATTTCGCGAAAACACCGTTTGTCGTCCAACAACAATTGGATGAATGGAAACGGCCAATGATTAAAGTTAATGGGGAAATCAAAGAATACCCAAGGATTGCCGGCATCTCCTCCTTTGGTGCGGGTGGATCCAACGCACATGTGATTTTGGAAGAGTATATTGAAAAGGGTTCAGAGTTCAGGGTTCAGGGTTCAGAGGTTGGTAAAGAGAAGCCCGTTTTGATTGTATTATCAGCAAAGAATGAAGAGCGGCTAAAAGAAGCGGCCAAGAACCTTCTAACCTACCTTGAAAAAGCCCATTTCGATTCCCAAATCTGCAGCCGAGCGGAGCAAGACGAGCAGTACCGTACGGTGACGCAACGAAGTGGCAATCTAAAATCTAAAATTTTAAATCTGACTGACCTTGCTTACACCTTGCAAATTGGGCGAGAAGCTATGGAAGAACGACTGGGATTAATCGTTGAATCAATCACGGAATTGGTGGAAAAGCTGCATAATTTCCTGGAAGGTCGGGAGGATTTCGAAAACCTATGTACAGGCCGGGTCAGACAACATAAAGAAGCATCAGCGCTCTTTTCTGCAGATGAGGATATGGCAAAGACCATTGACGCTTGGATTACGAAAAGGAAATATTCGAAAATTCTGGATCTTTGGGTCAAGGGCATGACGCTTGATTGGAATAAACTACACCGCGAGAAAAAACCTCGTCGAATCAGTTTACCAACCTATCCTTTCGCTAGAGAACGTTATTGGGTGCCTGTGAACAGTAATCAGATATCAGTAATCAGTAATCAGATATCAGAAGTTGTTCATCCTCTCTTGCATAAAAATACATCCGATCTCTCGATACAGCGTTTCAGTTCAATCTTCACAGGCCAGGAGTTCTTTTTCGCCAATCACACAGTAAAAGGTGAAAAGATTCTTCCAGAAGCCGTATATCTTGAAATGGCGCGAGCTGCTGTGGAAAAAGCCTCAGGGTCGGCACAAGGAGGATACACTGGCATTTGCTTAAAAGACGTCGTATGGGGAGCTAACCCCTTTATTGTTAATCATCACCCAAGCGAAGTGCACATCGACCTTTTTCCAGGTGAAAATGGACGGATTCTATATGAAATATATTCTAACTCCGAAACTGCCGAAAAAGAACCAATAGTTCATGGGCAAGGGGTTGCAGTGTTAAGTTCAATAGATAACGATACACCACTCAATCTGACTCGCCTACAAACGGATATCAACCAATACAGCCTTTCGTCTAATGAGTATTACGAAATTTTTAAATCCATAGGGGTTGACTGCGCTGCAATAGACCAAAGCGTTGAAAAAGTCTTTATAGGAAAGAATCAGGTGTTAGCTAAACTTTCCCTCCCTTCATCTGTCACGGAGACCCGGGATCAGTTTGTCCTGCATCCTGGCATAGTGGAATCGGCGCTTCAAGCATCTATAGGTTTGAAGATTAGAGCAGGTGATAATCCATCGATTTTTGGCAACGGATCGAGCGAAAGAGAGCCGTTTTACCCATTTTTACCTTTTAAAATTGAAGCGGTTGACATTCACGGATCTTGTCAATCGTTCATGTGGGTATGGATCCGTCACACGGACAATGACATAGCCGAGGGTAAAGTTAAGAAACTCGACATTGATTTGTGCGATGATAGAGGTGCGGTTTCTGTGCGAATGAAAGGCGTTTCGTTGACAAGCTATAACCCAGATGGACAAAGATTGTTGAATGGCAAAGTGAGTGATTCGTCAGTCATCCCGGATCATTCAGAGGACTCTGAACATCCCTCAACTGAAACGTTGTTATTTCATCCCCAATGGAAAGAAAAATCACTTTCTGATGAAGCTATCAAAGTCAGTCATAGTCAGCATGTAGTGATCCTCTGTGAACGGAACGAAGTTTCTTCAAAACACCTAAGAGAAAGAATGGACAATGTTGAGTTTTTTACCTTGAAATGCAAGATGAAAAACATCGATAAAATATTCCAAAATTTTGCAGTTGAAACATTTAAAATCATTCAAGACATTCTCAAAGAACAATCTGGACAGCAGAAGGTATTGGTCCAGGTTGTCATTCCCGATTCGGGTGAACAACACCTCTTTAGCGGACTCTCCGGATTATTGAAAACCGCTCACTTAGAGAATCCAAATCTCCTGGGACAGCTAATCGAGGTGAATTCAGAGAAAAACTCAAATGAGATCATAGAGTTACTGCTGGATAATAGCCGAGCGCCATTGGACCAACTCATTCGCTACCAGGGCGGAAAACGCCACGTGGGCATATGGCGCGAATTAAAGAGATTTCAAGAAGTAACACACCATCCATGGAGAGACCGGGGTGTATATCTCATTACTGGAGGCGCGGGCGGCCTGGGGCTTATTTTCGCCCGGGAAATTGCTCAGAAAGCTAAAAATGTAACCTTGATTCTCACGGGAAGATCGCCAATTGATGACGCCAGGAAAAAACACTTAAAAGCATTACAGGAGTTAGGGGCGCAGGCTGAATACAAGCAAGTCGATGTGACTGACAAAATGGCCGTTTTCAGTTTAGCCAAACAAATCCGTGAGAATTTTAGCAGGCTTCATGGGATTATTCACAGTGCCGGAATCATTCAAGATAACTTTATCCTCAAAAAAGATCCGCAGGAATTGGAAAAGGTTTTAGCCGCCAAGGTCTCCGGATTGGTAAACCTGGATCAGGCCAGCAAAGATTTCGATATAGATGTCGTCATTCTCTTTTCTTCCGTGGCAGCAGGTTTAGGCAGTCCGGGACAAGCGGATTACGCCACCGGGAATGCGTTTATGGATGCATACGCAACGTATCGAAATAAACTGGTCGCGGCCAAACAACGTCAAGGTCAGACCCTATCGGTCAATTGGCCTCTCTGGAAAGATGGCGGCATGCAAATCAATGAAGAGACTGAAGTAAAAATGAGGCAACAATTGGGCATGGTTGCCATCGAAACCGAATCCGGCATTCAGGCCTTATATCAAAGTATAGCCTCTGGAAGAGATCAAGTGTTGGTACTAGAAGGGGCTTCGGCACAAATAAGAAAACATTTGTTAGATGCGCCATCGAAACCCGGTCCACATTTAACCAAGAAATCGATGCCGCACGTAAATCCAAAACTGCTTCGAGATAAAACCTTGCACCAATTCAAAACCATCTTTGGAGAAATCATCAAATTGGATGTTGAAAAAATTGATGTCAGTGAGCCTCTGACAAGTTATGGCATTGATTCTGTCATGATTAGCCAGCTTAACTTAAAACTTGCCGATATTTTTGATGAACGATTGTCACAGACCTTATTTTACCAATACGAGACGCTA
Organism: Verrucomicrobiota bacterium; assembly: GCA_021772675.1. GTDB lineage: Bacteria > Verrucomicrobiota > Lentisphaeria > JABSQK01 > JAJFLO01 > JAJFLO01. The sequence continues at coordinate 73,157 of JAJFLO010000188.1, forward strand.
AACGCCTTAACGACTTATTTAATTAACGAATATCCGGAAGGTTGTATTCAGTGGACCGGACTCATGAATCGTGATTTACAAGGTGTCCAGCCCGCTGAATCACATTTCAGTAATGAATTTCCTGTGCTAACCTCATTGAAATCCGGGAAGAAAGCAATACGTAAATATTCTTTGGATGGGCCTGACAACAGAATCAGAGAACGCATCGCCATAATTGGGCTGAGTGGGCGTTATCCACAGGCACGAACTATGGATGAATATTGGGAGAATTTGCAGGCCGGGAAAGATTGTATTACGGAGATTCCTGAGGAGCGTTGGGATTGGAAAGAATTCTACCATGAAAATTCGAATGAAGCGAAAGTATTACGAAAAAGTTGCAGTAAATGGGGAGGTTTTTTAGACGGAGTTGATCAGTTTGATCCGTTGTTTTTTAATATGACACCTCGAGAAGCAGAAAATATAGATCCTCAAGAACGGTTATTTTTAGAGGAATGCTGGAAGGCATTGGAAGATGCGGGTTATGCTCCATCTAATTTACCCGCTCCATTACGCCAAAGAACAGGGGTATTTGCGGGGATTACCAAGCAAGGATTTAATTTATATAGCGTAGAAACAGAGGATCAATTCCCTACGACTTCGTTTTCATCTTTGGTAAATCGAGTTTCCTATTTTTTGAATCTCCAGGGCCCTAGTATTCCAGTAGATACAATGTGCTCCTCAACTCTAGTCGCCATTCATGAGGCCTGTGAGTACATTCGGAATGGGAAGGGTGATTTGGCGATTGCAGGAGGTGTAAACTTGTATTTACACCCATCTACCTATTTAGGACTATCTGTGGGCATGATGATCTCGAATACCCCAAATAGCACTGTGTTTGGAAAAGGAGGGACCGGATTTGTTCCTGGAGAAGGTGTGGGCGTCGTTATCCTTAAGCCTTATGACCAGGCTCTTAAAGATGGGGACAGTATTTATGCGGTCATTCAAGGCACTGCAGTGAATCATAATGGCAAAACCAATGGTTACGCAGCTCCTAACCCACATCAGCAGGCGTCGGTGATTCGACAAGCGCTCGAACATAACAATATAGACCATCGAAGCATCAGTTATATTGAAGCTGCCGCGAGTGGATCCGAATTGGCCGATGCATTAGAAATGAACGCGTTGACTGAAGTTTTTAGTAAACGTGACGGTGTTGAAGGAAACTATAGAATAGGATCAGTAAAATCCAATATCGGGCATTGTGAAGCTGCTTCAGGTATAGCGCAATTAACCAAAGTTATATTAGCTTTGAAGTACAAGATACTGCCGCCAACCCGACTCGCGGAAGATTTAAATCCGAGTATTAATTTTAATCAACTGCCATTTCAGTTGCAACGAGAAGTATCCGAATGGAATACTGTGACAATTGATGGAGTCACGGGGCCGCGTCGAGCCGGAATTACAAGTGTTGGGGCTGGCGGAGTGAATGCTCATATGATTGTTGAAGAATTCGTTCCGGAATCCACGGCACCTCCTCGTCATGAGAGCAATATCGCCCCTGTTCTCTTTAGTCTTTCCGCCAAAAATAAAAATAGATTGGAAGATTATGTTAAGCAATGGATCACCTATCTGAAAAATCAGCAACGTATTGATATGGAAAACATTACCTATACTCTTCAAATTGGACGAGAAGCAATGACCTGTCGATTTGCCACTGTTGTCGAAAGTCAAGAAGAGCTCATCGGCCAATTAGAACAATGGGACATACGGCAAGAAAATACCGATTGCAGTTATTTTGGAGATTTGGATAACAATATAGGGACGATTGATGGAGACGTTCCGCAAGCGATCACCAATAGGGATTTGTGTGAGTTAGCCAAATTATGGGTGGGAGGACATGCAATTCCGTGGACGGAGTTGTGGCAAGGAAAGAAAATGATGAAAGTCGCGAATTTACCGTCCTATCCGTTTGCAGGAAGAAGATGTTGGATACGTCTCAATCAAGGTGATCACGCTAACGGAAATGGTGAAGCGAAAATAATTGATGATGAGTTTTATCGGAATCTCTACGAGAACATATTTGCCGGCGATCTATCTGAACGCCAATTTGAAAAATTGTTAATGCCGTCAAAATAGGAAAAGCATAAGTGGATAATCAATTAAAGTTCTTGTACCAACAAATAAAAGACGGAACGATCTGTCGCAATGATGCCGTGAACCGATTGAAGCAGTTAAAAATGGTTCCGCACTCTGAATATGGTTCTGAATCAGAATCCGAAAGCATGAATAAAACAAGCTCCGAATCTTTCCACGGTAAGCATGATGGAGTATCCACCGGTGAAGAAGGCGGTAATAAAGCAGTTGAGTTCTATACACTAGGAGCGAAGGGAAAAACCAATGACTTTCAAGACGATTACTTAACATTTTGCCCGTTTCCTGAACGTATTCCGGGATTTTCAATGAGTAGAGTATTTTTGAATCCGGAAACGTTCCATGTAGAATTCGAGTTGATAAAAGACAAACAAATTGAGTTACGCCAAGTTCTCTTTTGTAAAGAGGATTTTAATCAAATTCATTCAGTTTTTGATATTGGCTGCGGTCATGGGACGGATGTCATCCAGATTGCAACGCTCTATCCTCATATTCAAACCTGCGGATTTACCATTACTCAAGACCAAGCAATACTCGGCAATCAACGAATTGCAAATATGAACTTGAGGGCCCAAGCGAAAATTTTCCATAAAGATAGCTCTTTAAACATCTTTCCGGATCACTATGACCTCATTATGGGCATTGAAGTGAGCTTTCATATTCGCAATAAGGATGGATTATTTAAGAATATCTCATCCTCCCTTAACGACAACGGCAGGGTTCTCTTGATAGATTTTATTGCCAATTTAAGGGGACCCATTGTCGATTCCAACGTCGGAATCAGCATCCCTACGGTTGAAGAATGGGGTGAGATTTTATCGAAACATCACTTAGCTATTGACGAAGTAATCGATGTTTCTCCCCAAATTGCAAATTTTCTTTATGACCCTAAATTTAAACAAAACACAGAAAATCTTCCACAGGTTGCACGAGATACTTTTCAAAACTATACGAATCAATCCATATCTCTACAAAAGGAATGGCTTAGTTATTGTTTGTTTAAGCTTAGAAAAGATACGAATTACAGTGAGTCGGAGCTCTGTAGACATAATGCGAAAAAAATCGCGAAAAAAACACCCTACTCTGAAGCCTTAAAAGAAATGTTATATTGTGGCCATATTCCTTATCCTAAAACCCGGAAATCCACACACAATAAATCTCTTAGTCAGGACCGAAATTCCCAAAAAAATAATTTGAAATCAACCTCCGAGAATGCAAACATTATCCCGCTCGATTTGACAGAAATCAAGGCAAACCTGGTGGATATTTTTGTTGAAGTTTTAGGGTTCCAAAGGGAAGAAATTGAAGAAAAAAAACTCTTTCAGGAGTTAGGAATCGGATCCATGAATGCGGTGGAAATACTGGAGTCGATTAATGCCGAATTTAATCTAAAATTACCGACTAGCATTGTCTTTGAATGCAATCAATTAGATTCATTGGCAATGTGTATTAAGGAACATCTTCCGAAATACACCGGCGCAAAAAAGGAAGCAATCAGCAAAGAAGTCGGACGCTCAGATAATGAAGGCCATTTTAACAAAAAAAATGCAAATAGCAAACACCGCCAAACGTCTTTTTCTGAAATAGGAAATCAACCTCTCTCTTCAAGTAATTATCATCAGGAAATTACCGACGATATCGCTATTATTGGGCTTTCTTGTCGTTGTGCCGGAGCAAATGATCAAAATGAATTTTGGGATATTGTAAGCAAAGGTAAAAATTGCATCCATGAAATTACGAATGATAGATGGCTTGATTTTCTAAAACTCAATTCTCCCCATCAAATGCCGAAGTGCTACGGAGCAATGGAAGATATAGAATATTTTGATTCCTTATTTTTTCATATTTCTCCTAAAGAAGCGGAATCCATGGATGTGCCTCAACGGATTCTATTAGAAGAATGTTATAAGGCTCTGGAAGATTCCGGGTATAACCCATCATTATTGCGTGAACAACAAGTGGGAACTATAATCGGGGCCATGGCAAGCACTTCCAGCCTGAACGATCTTTCTCATTTTTCCATGTTGGGTTCGGAAACAAGTATTTTGTCGGCTAGAATCGCCTACTGCTTAGACCTGAAGGGCCCCGCATTGGCAATCAACACCGCATGTTCGTCCTCCCTCGTAGCTATTGATCTAGCCTGTCAGCAATTAAGAAATCGGCAAATTCATCTCGGAATTGCTGGGGGGATTACAATTTATACCCATCCGGGAGCTTTTATTTCTATGAAAAATGCGGGAATGCTCTCGCCTACAGGGCAATGTAGGCCTTTTGACAATAGGGCGAATGGGATTTTGGTCGGAGACGGTGTAGGAGTTGTCATTTTGAAACGGCTGCAGGACGCAGAGAGGGACAATGATTTTATTTACGGCGTTATACGCGGCATTGGCTGCAATCAAGACGGCCGAACTTCCGGAATTACCGTACCAAGTTTCCTGTCCCAAAGTCAATTAGAAGAATCGATCTATAGAAAAACTCTAATTTCTGTTGAAGATATTCAGTACATTGAAGCACACGGCACTGCAACTAAGTTAGGAGATCCTGTAGAGATTCATGCGTTAACTCGTGCATTCGGAAAATTTACCGGCAAGAAACGTTTTTGTGCGATAGGGTCTCTGAAAGCGAATATAGGCCATACCACCGCTGCAGCAGGCGTCTTGAGTGTTATTAAGGTTCTGCTGGCTTTAAAACACAAACAGATGCCTCCTTCGATCAATTTTACCGAAGAAAACGAGCATATTGATTTCGAAAATAGCCCGGTTTATGTAAACACGTTTTTAAAAGAATGGCCGACCAATTCTAATGGATCTCGCCTGGCTGCTATAAGTTCCTTTGGATTTAGCGGAACAAATGCACATATGCTCCTTGAGGAATATGGCCGGAAAGCAAGAGTTTCCCCAAAACTCGCGATTCCTCACGATGGGCTCATTCTGATTCCTCTATCTGCAAAAAATAAAGAACGCTTGCAAGCCTATTCCGGAAAACTCCTAAAATTTCTTAAGATGACACTATCGGAACCCAAAGATTCGGAACTCAACACTACTGAGTTACGTCAAGAATTCTTACAAAACAGTGTTCGCTGCTTGCTCTCTTCAATCCTGAATATCGAAGAAAATGAATTTGAGACAGAACAGAATTTACTTAACTACGGAGTGGAACACATTCACCTAACACAACTGTTGGAACAGCTTCAAAAGAAATTCAATATTGAGGTTGACGTAAAGAAATTCCTGGAAACAAACTCTATAGCTTCAATAGCCACTTATCTCAGAGAAAATCCTTCGAAATCCTTCGAAACTCAGATATCTGGTTTTCACAAGAAACAAAATTTGTCTCAGAAAATAGAGAAAAGTCATTTAGATAATTTGGAATGTTTTCTGACTTCCCTAGCCTACACTCTCCAGACAGGAAGGGAAGCTATGGAAGAACGGGTCGTATTTATAGTTAAAGATCTTGATGAATTAATTGTAAAATTAGAAGCCTTTGAAAATAATAGTAAGGAGATCGACAAGTGTTGGCGGGGGCAAACTAAGCGAACTCGTGCAGGAGTCGCCCTGCTGGAGGGAGACGAAGACTCACAAGAATTGATTAATAAATGGATAAAGAAAGGTAAGCTCAATAAGATTGCCGAATTGTGGACTCAAGGCTTTGCTATAGATTGGGAACATCTATATGGAGAATTAAAGCCGTACCGGATCTCTCTACCAACCTATTCTTTTGCCAAGGATCGCTATCGGATTCCCGAAATCGAGAACAATACAAGTAAAATTAAGGATGCCTCAATAGGTATATGCACGATTCATCCTCTCTTACACCAAAATACCTCCGACCTCCTGGAACAACGATTCAGTTCTACCTTTACAGGCAATGAATTTTTCCTGACAGATCATCAGGTGAAAGGACAAAAAATCCTACCTGGAGTGGCATACATCGAGATGGCGCGAGCAGCTGTAGAAGAGGCTGTGAGACCACTTAAGAAAGAAGATGACACTGTTCTGCTCAAATATGTAACATGGGCTCGCCCTATCTTCGTCAATAGTCACCCAAAGAAGGTGCATATCGGACTCTCTGCGGAAGACGATGAACAGATTCTGTATAAAATCTACACGAAACCTGAAAACACAGAAGAAGAGCCTGTAGTACATAGCCAAGGAGTAGCGTTACTGCGAGTTCTGAATGAACCTCCAGCCCTGGATATCTCAAGCTTACAGACGAAAATAAACCAAAAAAATATTAGTTCTGAGGAATGCTATGCCCTCTTTGATGCCGCAGGCATTGACTATGGCCAGGGACATCGAGGCATTGAAAACGTCGCCATAGGAAACAACCAGGTACTGGCTAAGCTCTGTTTGCCTTCTTCTGTTTCAACGACTCACGATCAATTTGTGCTGCATCCCAGTATCATGGATTCGGCGCTCCAGGCATCCTTTGGCCTCATGATTGGCTCGGACGATTCGATGTCGCCTGGTCGCTTAAACGATGAATCAAGCGGAATTCCACCTCTCAAACCATCCTTGCCTTTTGCACTACAAGAGCTTCAGATCTTTAATTCTTGTAAATCGTCTATGTGGGTATGGATACGTTACACCAATGAAAACATAACACCGGATAAGACACAAAAGTTAGATGTTGACCTCTGTGATGATACCGGTAAAATTTGTGTGAGAATGAAAGGGTTTTCAACAAGAATCCTCCACGGTGAGATTGATATAGGAAGTCAAGTTGCCCAAAGTCGTAAAGAATTGAATTCACACGATAAACCCGGTTTGATTGATAATTACTTCTGTGTTAGTAAAAACAAAGAAATAGAGACAGACAGCGCTAGTTCCCCCACTCCGTGTCAGGCCTTTCCCGGAACAACCATGGTAACCACCGTATGGAGTCCTATTCCCTGGACCGAATTTAACCAAAACAACAAAGAAACCGTGGGAACCTCACCATCGCTTAATTTTGAGGTTAACGCCGAAATCGCTCGAACGAGCGCCAATGAGTATGAACAGAAAACCGTTTCAGCCGAGGTCTTGCGAGACGAGAATTCTATTTTTCCAGATACGACTGCCCAAATTTTGATCGTCGGAGGGACAAAAGCCAAGGGGCGTTCAATTCAGCAAGTCTATCCGAATGCAAGGGTATTAGAAATTCGGTCCAAGGACAGCGTTAGTATAATTGCCGAAAAACTAAAAGCTGCTGGTTCGATCGACCACATTGTCTGGATCGCTCCTGATCATTCATTAAAATCAGTGACGGACGAAGCCGTTCTTTACAATCAAAATCAAGGTGTTTTGCAAGTGTTCAGAATGATAAAAGCCCTGCTTTCTCTCGGCTATGGCACTAGAGGGCTGCAGTGGACTCTGCTGACAACGCAAACTCAGGCTGTCAAAAAAGATGACTCGTTAAATCCAACTCACGCGAGTCTTCATGGATTGGTTGGGAGCATGGCCAAAGAATATGCGAACTGGAAGGTCCGACTAATTGACCTAGAAAGCGGTTCTGATTGGCCGATTAACACGTTGTTTACTATACCTGCGGATCCCCAAGGAAACGCATTGGCCTATCGGAAAGGCGAATGGTATCGTCAAAAAATCATACCAATTCAGCAATTTTCAGTGGAGCAACAAATATACAAAACGAATGGCGTGTACATAGTAATTGGAGGTGCTGGAGGAATCGGCGAGATATGGAGCAAATCGATGATTCAGAAATACCAGGCACAAATCATTTGGATCGGAAGGCGACAAAAAGACAAGGCAATTCAAGCGAAACTAGAGTCGCTATCAAAGTTTGGACCAACACCTCACTATATAGCCGCAGATGCAAGCGATAAAAAGTCTTTAGAAAAAGCGCACGAAGAAATTAAGCAAAACTACAGTCAGATTTCTGGCGTGATTCATTCTGCTATTGTTTTGTTAGACCAAAGTCTGGGGAATATGGACGAGGAACGATTTAATTCCGGGCTGTCGCCAAAGATTGATATAAGTGTGCGTATCGCTCAAATTTTCAAAGATGACCCCTTGGATTTTGTACTATTTTTCTCTTCCATGCAATCCATTTTAAAGGCAGCTGGACAGAGTAATTATGCGGCCGGCTGCACGTTTAAGGATGCCTTTGCACAACGCCTTTCCCAAGACTGGACCTGCGCGGTTAAAGTCATAAATTGGGGATATTGGGGTACAGTAGGAGTTGTCGCCGCCAAATCCTACCAGGACCGGATGGCTCGTGATGGCATTGGGTCTATTGAACCGGAGGAGGGAATGGCCGCGTTAGAAACACTCCTCAATGGCCCGATAGATCAGATCGGTTTGATAAAAACTCTAAAGCCGCAGACGATGGACAGAATGCGTTCAAACGAATGGGTTACTGTCTATACCGAAAAACGTTCCTGCTGCATAGACACTCTTAAAAAACAAATCCTTCAGGATGATACTCAAGTTGAGTTTATGAAATCAGAAGGGAGGCACTTAGATGCCGAGATGGATACACTCTTCTGTAAATTACTGTGGGGAAGTTTACAATCGTTAGGCATGTTTCAGGAAAAGAATGTTGTGATTGCCAACCTGATGGCTAAATCGGCTATTGCGGACTGCTATGAACGTTGGCTTGAAGAAAGTATCCAAGTTTTAGTTGCCAACCATTATCTTCGGTTTGATGGCGAACGTTATACGGTAATAGAGACTACATTAGTAGATATAGATGCTCTATGGAAAGAATGGGATCGACAAAAAGCTGTATTTTGGAGTCGAGACTCCGATAAAAAAGCCATTGTAGCTCTCTTGGAGGTCTGCCTTCAATCCCTTCCCGAAATCATTACAGGGAAACGACTTGCCACAGAAATAATGTTCCCGAATTCCTCTATGGAACTCGTCGAAAAGGTTTATAAAGAAAATAGAGTTGCCAATTATTTTAATGATGTCCTTACACAGACTCTTATTGCCTACATAAAAGAACGATTAAAGCAAGATCCATCAGCGAAAATTCGAATCCTTGAGGTAGGCGCCGGCACTGGTGGAACAACAGTGAGAATATTGTCAAAGCTTCAGACGTATCAAGAGCATATTTACGATTATTGCTATACAGATATCTCCAAAGGTTTTTTAATGCATGCCGAAGAAAAGTATGCGCCTCAACATTCCTATTTGACCACGCGGATTTTTGACGTGGAGGAGCCTGTTGGCGGACAAAACATTCAAGCAGGACAATACGATCTAGTGATTGCAAGCAATGTATTGCACGCCACAAAGAATATCAGACAAACCCTGTGTAATGTGAAGGCCATTTTGGCTAAGAATGGTCTCATTCTTCTAAACGAGCTTAGCAACAAGTCTCTATTTGGACATATAACCTTTGGTTTGCTGGAGGGATGGTGGCTATATGAGGATCGGCCTCTACGCATTCCCGGATGTCCGGCATTAAATCCAAAAACGTGGAAGGAGGTGTTAGGAGACGTAGGATTTACGTCAATCTTATTTCCGGCAGAAAAGGCTCATGAGTTGGGTCAACAAATAATCGTTGCCGAAAGTGATGGAGTTATTCTGCAGAAACAACCGCATCTATCCGAAATAATCCCGATGAAGCGGAGTGCGATAGCGAAGCCTGACCAGTCATTCATAAGAGCAAAAACTCCCCCGGATTGCTCGTCCCGAAATCCATATCCCGAAGGACAAAAAATAATGCAGGGAAAAATCGATATAACTGATCAGACGGTCGAGGATCAAGTGCAGGAGACGATCATCGAGAAACTCTCGGAGTCCTTAAAAGTCGAAGTCGGTCAAATCGACAATGACGAATCGTTTGCAGACTACGGGTTGGATTCGATTACAGGAGTTCAATTAGTCCAAACTATCAATAAGTCATTGTCGATTGAATTGGAGATCACAGCCCTCTTTGATTATAGTTCTGTAAATCGGCTGACTGCTTATATTTTATCCGACTTTAAGGATGAAATTGCCAAAACGTTAGAACGCGAGAGCAAGCGAATTGCAATCACACAGGACAAAACTTCCAAGAATGAAGGAGAGATTTCCGATCATTCCGCTACAACCAGGACCAATAACCTGAATTCCGACGAACAGTTTCTCCCGGATAACAATCACAAAAAAATAAACCAACTCTCCAGTCCAAAACGTTTTCTGGAAAGAAATGTCTCGTCTCCAGTTGATGTTGAAAAAGAAGATAGGACAAGTAGAGAATCAGTCCAACATATTTCCATCGCCATTATCGGAATGAGCGGACGATTTGCGAAATCGGAAACGTTAAACGATTTCTGGAATCATCTATCCTCGGGGACAGATCTCGTGACCAAGGTCTCGCGATGGGATCTATCCAAATACTCCTCTGTCGGGTCCGGAAATAATTGGGACGATTGCAAATACGGTAGTTTCTTAGAAAACATTGACCATTTCGATCCCGTTTCTTTTAAGATATCCGGTTTGGAAGCAACCTATATGGATCCCCAACAGCGGTTCTTTCTCGAAGAATCCTGGAAAGCGTTGGAAGACGCGGGTTATGCCGGTGAGAGTATCCAGGGAAAACTCTGTGGAATTTATGTGGGATGCGGTGGATGCGATTATCAACATTTGTTTGACGACAATCAACCTGCACAGGCCTTTTGGGGCACTGCCGAATCCGTTATACCCGCTCGAATCGCCTATTATTTAGACCTTCATGGACCTGCTATTGCAGTCGATACGGCGTGTTCAAGTTCTCTCGTTGCCATTCATCTTGCTTGTCAAGGATTGTGGGCAAGGGAAACTGAAATGGCCTTAGCTGGTGGTGTCTTTATTCAATCTACTCCAGGATTTTATGTGTCTGCAGGTCGAGCCGGCATGCTCTCTCCCAACGGACGATGTCACACGTTTGACGAACGAGCCAATGGTTTTGTCCCCGGAGAAGGTGTTGGGGTGATTGTTCTCAAACGTCTACATGACGCAATTTCTGGCGGAGACCATATTTACGGAGTTATTCGTGGATCGGGAATTAATCAAGACGGAACAACGAATGGAATTACAGCGCCAAGCGCTAAATCTCAAGAACGTCTAGAACGACAGGTATACGACCGTTTCAACATTAATCCGGAACAGATTCAGATGGTTGAAGCCCATGGAACCGGAACAAAACTAGGAGATCCGATTGAATTTGAAGCCCTTACCCGGTCATTTCGGAATTATACGGACAAACAAGAATATTGCGCTCTAGGATCTGTCAAGACAAATATAGGACATGCAGCAACGGCTGCGGGGGTGGCCGGAGTCATAAAGGTTTTATTATCCTTACAACACAAGAAAATTCCCCCCTCAATTCATTATGAATCTGGTAATTCCAGAATTCAGTTCAAGAATAGCCCATTTTATGTCAATACCGAATTGCAGGATTGGCATACAGAGAAAAATTCGACTCGATCTGCTGCAATTAGTTCTTTTGGGTTTAGCGGGACCAATGCTCATCTAGTCATTGAAGAAGCGCCAAAACTAGAGCCCCGGTATGCAGAAAAGTCAGGTTATTTGATAGTATTATCGGCTGAGACTTCAGACCAGTTACATCGTCATGTTGAGAACATTCTGAAATTTAGCAACCAAAAATCGACCATCGATCCCGGCAACATGAGCTATACATTGCTGGTCGGAAGAAAACATTTGAATTACCGTTTAGCTTGTGTTGTTCGCAGTTTAAACGAACTGAGCGAGTTCCTTAAGAAATGGTTGGAAAAAGAAACAGTATCACAGATCTATGTTTCCGAGCTCAAGGAGCAGAGACAACGCCAACAAGCATCATTGAAACGTTATGGAAATCATTGTATCCAAGAGTGCCGAAAACTAAAAAAAACCGCTGAATATCTGGAGCATTTAAACACGATTGCGGATTTATATATTCAAGGATATCGTCTGGAATATGAGCAATTATTTGTAGACGGATATTCAAGAATTTCTCTACCAACGTACCCCTTTGCGAAAGAGCGTTACTGGGTTGAGTCAACTGCAATACTCAACGGGCATCAGGCCGAAAATTGTAGTAAACTACATCCTTTGTTACATCAAAATATATCGGATTTATCAGAACAAAAATTTAGCTCGATATTTACGGGGAAGGAATTTTTCCTAACAGATCATCTAGTCCAAGATCAAAAGGTGTTACCTGGAGTCGCCTATCTCGAAATGGCACAAGCAGCAATTATGCGAGCCACTGGATCGTTGGGAAGAAACCATATGGGAATCCGACTTGAGAACATCGTATGGGTGCAACCGATTATGGTCAACAGTCATCCACAAGAGATCCATATACGACTTTTTCCTCAAGATAATGATCAAATTAGCTTCGAAATATACAGCTATCCTGAAAAAGAAGGACAAGAGCCTGTAATCCATTGCCAGGGAACTGCGATGCTAAGCTCAATTAATGGGAATACCGCCTTAGATTTACCCAATTTGCAGTCGGAATGTAAGGAACCTGGATTCGATCCCGAATACTACTACGAAATATTTAGTTCGATGGGAATTCACTACGGTCCGGGGCATCGTGGACTTAAAACAATCATGATAGGGGAGAAGCAGGTGTTAGCAAAACTTACCCTACCCTCTGAAATTGTCCAAACTCGGGATCAATTCGTTCTCCATCCATGTTTGATGGATTCTGCATTGCAGGCTTCCATTGGTTTAATAACACTCAACCCTGCTGCGATATCACCCGAAAGCATGATCGATGAAAAGCGCCATAATTTGTCAATGAGGCCTTCCCTCCCATTTGCTCTGCAAGAACTTGAAATCTTTGGAGCCTGTACGTCTTCCATGTGGGCGTGGATCCGCTACTCGCAAGGCAGCAATGCAGACGACTCAGTTGTGAAGCTCGATTTCGATCTGTGCGATGATACTGGCAGGATTTGTGTGAAGATGAAAGGATTTTCAACCAGAACGTTAGAAGATCAGACTAAGATCGATTGTTCATCACAAACAACCTCAATAGAATCTTCTCTCGGAAATATCCTGCTGACAACTTTATGGAATTCTGTACAGATAAACACCACGACAATCTCTCCTCCTTCGACGGCTCAAATGGTGATTATTGGAGGAGCCCAATCCAAAAAACGCTTAATACGGAAAATCTTTACGAATGTGAAGATTTTGGATATTTCATCAAAGGATAGCATTGTTCGACTCAGTACAAAGCTAAAGGCTCTCGGTTCCTTCAATCATATCGTATGGATTGCCCCTGACTATTCATTAAAAACATTAACAGAGGAAGCACTCATAATAAGACAAAACCAGGGCGTGCTTTACGTCTTTAGACTTATAAAAGCTCTACTCGCTATCGGATATGACACTACGGATTTAGAGTGGACTCTGATCACAACACAAACTCAACGCGTCTGCAAGAATGATTTGGTAATCCCTACGGATGCAAGCATTCATGGATTAGCGGGTAGTCTGGCTAAGGAGTATCCTCATTGGAAAATTCGACTCATCGACATGGAAGTCGGCTGTAGTTGGCCGATTTCTGATATGTTTGCTCTGCCTTCGGATGATCACGGTAATGCTTGGAGCTATCGAGCAGGACAGTGGTATAAACAAGATTTGGTTCCCGTTCAGCAACTGTGGAAAGAGCAGCAGCTATATAAATCGAATGGAATATATGTAGTGATTGGAGGTGCAGGAGGAATAGGGGAAGCCTGGAGTCAGTCAGTAATTCAGCAATACCAGGCCCAATTGATTTGGATTGGCAGACGCCAAATTAATGCAGCAATTCAAATGAAATTGGATTCGTTATCAACAATAGGTCCAACCCCAATCTATATAGCTGCGGATGCAGGCAACCAAAAATCCTTGCAACAGGCTTATAAAGAAATTAAAAAGCGGTTTTCTAAAATCGACGGTGTTATTCACTCGGCTATTGTTCTTAAGGACAAAAGCCTGGCAAACATGGATGAGCAACAATTTCGTTCTGTGCTTTCTGCGAAGGTTGATGTATGCGTGCGTCTCGCCCAAATCTTTCAAAAAGAAGACTTGGATTTTGTTCTGTTTTTTTCTTCCATCCAATCATTTTCGAAAGCGGCTGGACAAAGCAATTATGCATCCGGCAGTACCTTCAAGGACGCTTTTGCCCAACGCCTTTCTCGAGAATGGTCTTGTATAGTTAAAGTTATGAATTGGGGCTATTGGGGCTCCGTAGGAATAGCAACTGATCAATCCTACCAAGATCGTATGGAACGGTTTGGAATTGGGTCTATTGAACCTGAAGAGGGCATGAAGGCCTTAGAATCCTTATTAAACGGATCCTTGGATCAGATTGCGATGATAAAAGTCTTACGGCCACAGGCCTTACACGGAATCAACCTGAAAGAGTTTATTACCACGTATCGGGATACGCTAACCCCAACGATCCAAACCATTCAGGAATATCTTCCGAAACGGAGTACCGAAATCCAGAGGATAAAATCAGCATATGACCAGCAAAATGCCGGCATAGAATCCCTTATCCATAATTTACTTTGGGGAAGTTTACTGTCTTTAGGGGGGTTTCAAGAAAAAAAATCGCCCATCGCATCCGTCAAGGAAAAGGCTGGTATTATAAACTTCTATGAACGATGGCTCGAAGAAAGTATATCCGTTCTGACCAGCAAGAATTATATACAAGTTGACGACGAGAATTATACCGTGGTCAATACCACAATCCCGGTTATAGATGTCCTGTGGGGAGAATGGGAGCAACAAAGTAAGCTATTGAAACTAGACGCTGACAAGAAAGCAATGGTAAATTTAGTAGAGGCTACCCTGCGGAACTTACCGGAAATTCTTACGGGAAAACAGCGCGCCACGGATATCTTATTTCCCAATTCCTCGATGGAACTAGTCGAAGGAATTTACAAGAAAAATCAGACCGCTGATTTTTTTAATAGCGTTGTTGCACAAAGTCTGGTTGCCTACATCCAAGCGAGATTGAAGCAAGATTCGTCAGCGGAAATTCGGATCCTTGAAATAGGAGCCGGCACGGGAGGAACTACAGCTACGGTTTTGTCGGCACTTAGGCCGTATAAAGAGCACATATTCAACTATTCTTATACCGATATTTCTAAAGCCTTTTTAATACATGCTGAAAAAAAGTACGCCCCTCAAAATCCGTATTTGACAACTCAAATATTTGATGTAGAACAACCGATAGCCCAACAAAAGATCAAAGCAAACCATTATGATATTGTGATCGCAACAAACGTCCTGCATGCTACCAGTAATATTCGACAGACTTTGCGTAACTCGAAAGCAGTTTTACGTAAACACGGATTGATCATTTTGAACGAACTGAGTACTAAGTCTCTGTTTGCTCACCTAACCTTTGGCCTATTAGAAGGATGGTGGTTGTACGAGGATGCTGCTCTCCGAATTTCAGGATCTCCTGGATTGTATCCGGATACGTGGAAGAACGTCTTGGAAGCAGAGGGATTCCATTCAGCGTTTTTTCCTGTAGCGGAAGCCCACGATTTGGGGCAACAAATTATCATTGCCCAAAGTGATGGCGTCATCCGTCAAACACGACCGGTCAATGGGAGATCCAACACCGGAAGCACGAGAGCTCCTAACACACCATTACAAAATCATCCTAAACAATCCACGCCGAACGGCCGATATACGGGGATGTTATGTTCTAAAAGTGTAGGTGTGACCGTCGCTGCCAACCAGACGGAGTCTGCCCCTAAATCTTGTTCAAGTACGCAACGATCCTTACGAGAAAAATGTACAATCTATATCAAAAAATTAATTGCTGAAACACTCAAAATACCGATTCATCAGATTGATATATCCAAACCTTTGGAAACCTATGGAATCGACTCGATTTTAGCAGTTCAATTGACCAACTCCTTGCGTGAAAACTTTGAAAAAATCAGCAATACAATATTTTTTGAAGTGCAAACCATTGATGCGTTGATTGAGTATATTATTGAAACGGAAAAAGACGCGTTGATTAAGGTTGTCGGTACCGGCGAATCGGAAATCAAATCCGAACTTACCACTGACAGACCAATATCTATGTTATCACCAACAGAAGAAAGTACTTCAAAAACGAGAACGTCATCACGATTTCTACCTCCGCGAGTTACAGACAAAAATTTTCGAGCTTGTAACGTTTCAGATATTGCCATCATCAGCGTTTCAGGACGTTACCCCGGGGCAGACAATATTCACATATTCTGGGACAATCTTCGAGATGGCAAAGATTGTATCACAGAAATCCCGCAAGATCGATGGGATAATGACCTATACTTTGATCAAAACAGAAACAAACTAGGTAAATCCTACTGTAAGTGGGGAGGTTTTTTGGATGGCATAGATCAATTCGATCCGCTGTTCTTCAACATCTCACCACGAGAAGCAAAAATGATCGATCCTCAGGAACGTCTTTTCTTAGAGACAACCTGGAACCTACTCGAAGGCGTAGGGTATACTCGAGACAACTTACAAGCCCGGTATCAAGGAAGGGTTGGCGTTTATGTCGGTGCGATGTATCAACAATATCACCTTTTGGGGCCGGATCATAATGATTCGATTACACCCGTATCATCCTATAGCTCAATCGCAAATCGTGTTTCTTATTTTTTCAATTTCCAAGGTCCGAGCATTGCGCTTGATACGATGTGTTCTTCCTCGGCAATCGCCATTCATATGGCCTGCGAAAGCCTCGCGCAAGGTGATTGTAAATTAGCCATTGCCGGAGGAGTCAATCTTTCGATCCATCCTCAGAAATACGTGCTGCTGAGTCAGAGTCAAGTTATTGGTAGCCATCGGAATAGTAGGAGCTTTGCAAATGGAGATGGGATTATTCCTTCGGAGGGTGTTGGGGCGGTGCTCTTAAAACCGTTAGATCAGGCAATGCAGGACCAAAATACGATTCTGGGTGTTATCAAATCAACGATAACCAATCATGGCGGAAAAACCAATGGCTTTTCTGTTCCCAATCCGAATGCGCAAGTTCAACTGGTCAAAGATAATTTTACCAAATCAAAAATCGATCCGAGGACGATTAGCTATGTTGAGTCAGCCGCTAACGGATCGGCAATAGGTGATCCGATTGAAATCAATGCATTGACCAAAGCATTCAGGAAATTCACCCCGGATCAGCATTTTTGTGCCATTGGCTCAGTAAAATCTAATATTGGCCATGCAGAGGCTGCTTCGGGAATTTCTCAACTAACAAAAGTAATACTACAATTACAACATCGACAACTGGTTCCATCGATTAAATCAACTTCTCTTAACCCTAATTTAAATTTCACTGAAACCCCATTTTATTTACAGCGGGAACCGCAAACGTGGAAGCGTCCAATTGTGAAAATCGATGGAGTCGAGCGTGAAATCCCGAGACGCGCAACGATCAGTTCCTTTGGAGCAGGAGGAACAAATGCTCACCTCATCATCGAGGAGTATCTCGAAGGAGCGGAAGACGAAGGGCGAGAGGCGAGAGAACTAAGTCAAAAACCCGTAGCAATTGTACTTTCAGCAAAAAATGAAGATCGCCTCAAAGAAATTACTAAAAATCTCCTTGATTTTATTACCCATCAAATTTTAAATCATAAATCTGATACATTGAATTTATCCGATCTCGCCTATACCCTCCAGGTGGGACGCGAGGCTATGGAATTCAGGGTGGCAATGCTGGTGAGTAACCAAGAAGAGTTGGTCCAAGGTTTGAAAGCGTATTGGATGTCCAGCCGACAAGACACAGACCAAGAGTTTTCAATACCCATTTTTACCGGAAATCAAGAAGAAAGTCATTCGGATATTGGGCATCTACTTTCCGGAAAATCAGGGGAGACGGTATTACAAGTACTTTTGGCGGAAAACAATCTTGAAAAACTTGCACTATGTTGGGCCCAGGGAGGTAAAATCCCCTGGGAATCATTGCACAACGGACAAGGCGTTCGCAGGATATGCTTGCCGACTTATCCCTTCAAGAAGCGGCGGTGTTGGATCGAGTCTCAAGTGGTGTCGAACACATTTTCTGAAAAGCCTGGAGCAACGGATCAGGTGACAAACCTTGAGAAGACGCCACCGGATTCTATAAACAACCAGGTCATTGATATCATATCGAATTTGCTAGGAATGAAAGGTACAGAAGTTAATGTGAATAAGCCCTTGGATCAATATGGGGTCGATTCCATTCTTTCTGTGCAGCTATTACAGCAACTACAGACTCGGTTAGATCCATCGCTCGATATAGTTAAATTGCAGGAATGTAAAACACTACAAGATATTATTCATATTTTGCCTCCACAAAATAGCGAAAAGCTAGCCTTGTTGAGGCAAAAATCCAGCCAATCTCTCGCCATAACCTGGTCCCAGTTTCCTGAACTCATTCATCTCAATCAGATTTTTTCGGGCCGGCCTGTATTTTGGATTCATGGAGCCATAGGTGGAGTAGAACTCTATCAGCGCATCGCCCAAAATTGCCAACGGCCTCTATATGGAATTCAGTCACGAGGCTGGATGGCTGACCGGTCCCCGTTGCCGGGAATCTATGCGATGGCCGCCTATTATGTTCATATTATTCAAACTGTGCAACCAGAAGGCCCTTATGATTTGGGTGGCTATTCTTTGGGCGGAATGCTGGCATATGAAGTCACTCGCCAACTACAAGAGTTGGGACAAACCGTCAATACAATCGTCATGCTCGACTCCCTAGATAGTGCTACAACGAAAAAAGCAAACAGATCTCCAAAAGCTAACCTTTTGCAAACGGTCAATATGGCATTACAATCGACCATTCTTAAAGAACCAGAGAAAATTACCAAAACACTTATCCACCGGGCCGAAGTTAATTCAGACATCGACAATGAGACATATTTAGATCAGTTGATCGCACTTGCAAAAACACGTGGACTGACTAAAACGGAATCCTGGGTACGTACATTAATTCGACAGAACGTCACAACTCAAGATGCCTATCAGGCAGATCACTACGCCGTTTTACCACTACCTGCCCCTGATACGACAACCTGTTATTACTTTCGTAACAAAAGTGGATTACTGATGGGCAAACTCGAACCTTTTTTTACAATCAAAGCGAATGAATTTTCACTAGATCATACAAAGTACTGGGAGGAATGGGAACAACATCTCCCTCTATTTCATATCATGGATGTGGATTCTCCCAACCATATGATGCTATTATCAGAACCTAAAGCCTATGAGACAATTACCACATTTTGCGACACCTTATATTCCGGAAAAGGACTCTCCGAAGAGTTTCTCAATTCGTTTAAAAGAAAAACGAAGACAATACATGCCAGTTTAACCTGAATAATTCATGTTCATATCTTTTGTAATGAGAGTGTTATAGGTGGTTTCAGGTCGATGAAATATTGAACCCCGCAGGATTTGAGATCTGAAATTATTTATAATTCACTCAAATATGGTAATATATGTTTTCGCACGAAAGCTTATGAATTATTCAGGTTAGTTGCCGTTAAAAGGAGTAAATGTGCATAACTTTGTCGCTATGTACTGTACATCTTTTGACTGCAGACACGTGCTTTACAGTGGTAGACGTCCGAGTAAGAGTTTTACAGGAAGCCCTTATGTCCCGGATTGTGTTTGGATTTGAGTTAGATTTAGCTGTACCGATTGAGCAAAACAACAGAAAGAGTATGCCTATTTCGAGAGCCGAATGTACTGAGACTGGTTCCCGAATGGGAATAACGCAGTTGCCATTTTGCGATTGAGACACAGTCAAATGTAGCATGTGCCAAGAAGGGAAAGTTTATTTTTTCCATGTTCCTTAATTAAAACACCCAACAAACTATAGGAGATTTTCATTGTGTTGAACTTAGATGTAAATTATCGTGACACTATCCCGGCAAAGATAGAGGACGTTTTCGCATTGTGTGCCGACGTCAAGGAAGGTTCTAAATATATTAAGGCAATTGAAGAGTTTGAGATTCTATCCGACCATCAGGTAGGCGAAGGGGTAGTGTATGTAGAAAAAAGAAGGCTGCTTGGCATCCCTTGGAGTATTAAAATGAAGATCCTGGAATCAGTACAAAATCGACGCCTGCACGTTACTTCCATTGGTTCTAAATTTAATGCGAGTGGTATTATGGAATTTTCGGAAGATGGTGACAAAACGATTATAGATATGTCCTTTCAGACACGACTCACACCCGTCATAGCTGCACTTGTATATCCTTTTCGTAAATTGATTATTAGATGGCAGATAAGTATGATGAGGAACAATATACTTGGTATAAAAAAGGTACTGAAGTAAGTTTTTAGGTATTTCGCATCCGGCAAGACCAGCTGGTCTTGCCTCAAGCGGCATTGGTTTCTCGATCACGACATCGAGTCGTCTATGTGGTTGAAGATGATAAGGCAGTCGAACGTAAACCGGTACTGAGAGCAGGTTTTTCTGACAAGATCATTATCATCAGCGGCCTTCAACCTGATGACCAAGTAATCACCAATGGCCTTGAGTCAATTCTGAACGGAACACCAGTTACAATTATTGACCAGACTGCAAAATGAATAGACTAATAGAATATTTTGTTTCGCGGCCACATATTGCGAATCTAATTTATATCATTGTGATGATTGGGGGTCTAATGACTCTGACCACCATCCAGTATGAAATTGCCCCGAAAGTTGATATCGGTATAGTTAGCATCATGACGGTACATTCACAGGCAGGCCCCGAAGATATAGAGCTTAGCATAACTATTCCAATCGAAGAAGAAGTGTTGAAAGTGGATGGCCTGGAAAAAGTTAACTCGCAAAGCATGGAAGGTTTTTCACTTATCGCTATCCAGCTAGCCCCGGATTTAAGTGAACAAGCCAAAGCAAAAGCCTTAGCTGATGTTCAGAAGGCGGTTGACCGGGCAAAAGGAAAATTACCGGAAAATTTGATTGAGGATCCCGAGGTTGACATTCTAAACACAGTAACTGCCCCCATTATGGAAGTTCATGTGACGGGTTCTGTGCCGGAAGCAATGTTGCGAAGTACTGCGCGACAATTAGAAGATACGCTACGCCAAGTACCGGGAGTAGCTGGTATTGATAAAACTGGATTTAGGCGTAAAGAAATTCGTATATTTCTTGACCTAGGAGTTCTGCATAACCTCGGCTTAACCTTCAATGAAATCAAGACTGCTATTGATCGGCGCAATGTAAGAGAGTCCGGGGGGTCTCTTTCCAGCTTCAGAACCGAGAAAAAAATTCTTTCAATAGGTCAGTTCGAAACACCAGAAGAAGTAGGTGAAGTGATTGTTCGTCAATCTGAGCCCGGAAATGAGGTCCGCCTACGTGATATTGCTCAGGTCATGCCGGACTACGAAGACTGGCAGATCCAGTCACGAGTAAATGGGCGTTTGAGCATCGCTTTGATAGTTAAGAAAAAGTCAAATGCTAATGAACTTGATGTATCCGATGCTGTACGTACGGCAGTAGATCAAGCAGAGAAAGCATTACCTGCTGGTGTGGAACTGTTTATCGTTAATGACATCACCCGCATTGTCCGGTCATTGCTAGTAATGCTGGTGAATAATGCTGCTCTTGGATTCCTGTTTGTTTTTATCGTACTGTTCCTGTTTATCAACCTGAAACAGGCCATTTGGGTCAGCTTAGGCTTACCGTTTTCCATCCTTCTTACCATTGTACTCCTGGGCTTCTTTGGCTATTCGTTGACATTGATGTCCCTGTTAGCGATGATTCTAATGGTAGGAATGTTAGTGGATGACGCAGTGGTGACTGGAGAGAGTATTCAACGACAACTCGAAACAGGCTTATCACCATACAACGCGGCAATCAAAGGCACCATCGTGATTTCCGCACCCGTTTTTGTCAGCACAATAACGACTGTATTGGCATTTTTACCCCTGGCCTTTCTTGGCGGTGTTGAAGGAAAATTTGTAGCTGTTTTGCCCACAGTCGTCGCTATGTTGCTCGGGGCCTCGTTATTTGAGAGTAAATTTTTACTGCCTACGCATTTGGCGTACGGCAAAAAACATAAGGTAAAAACTCCTGCTTGCCTGCAACGGATGGAGAAGTGGTATTGCACTCTGTTATCTTATCTACTGAATCACCGCTATCTCACAATCCTCGCCTTTGTCGTTATCTTCGTCGCGATTTTGGGCTTCGGAGCGGCTGTTCTAAAGTTTGAACTTTTCCCGGATCCAGAATTTGATCTCTTCTATATCAAGGTGGAAATGACAGAGGGTATACCAATTGATGAAATGGCAAAGGCAACTGATAACTTGGCCGAATTCGTCCGGGAGCAAATACCGGGGGATGATTTGGTCCATGTTGTAACCAAGATCGGTCATCATGACATCGGCTCGCTGGGAGTAACGGAAGGCCGCAACCAATCCTGGGCATTACTTAGCTTCTTTTTAAAGCCGGAAGGCGAACGGGTTAGCAGTTCCCGCATTCTGATTCAGAAATTGCGTGAAAAA
The DNA here is from genome assembly GCA_021772675.1 of Verrucomicrobiota bacterium. Taxonomy (GTDB): domain Bacteria; phylum Verrucomicrobiota; class Lentisphaeria; order JABSQK01; family JAJFLO01; genus JAJFLO01. The sequence goes on from JAJFLO010000188.1 coordinate 95,706, forward strand.
GTCAAAACATTGCCCCAATTCGAAAGTATTACCGTTGAGGGGGCGCAGGAGACCACTGTTATCGGTAAACCTGTAGAGTTAGAGCTTGTAGGGAACGATGACACAAAGTTAGAGATTGCTGATCAGATCATCAGCTTCCTTAGAAATCATCCCGGTACAACAGAGGTTTGGGACAGCTATCGGCCTGGCAAGGATATTATTGATCTAATATTCAATCACAGTGTGCTTGCCAGTCATAAACTTTCCGTCTCCGATGTGACGCAGGCTATTGCTGTAGCGTTGGATGGAATTATTATAGGCAGTCAGCAAACACTCGATGAACGAGTCTATTTTCGCTTACAACTGCCGCCGCGTTTTGCCGGCAGGTTGGATACACTGGAAAATCTGACTGTCATTAATATTGCGAGTGATGCCATTTTCCTAAAAGATATTGCCAAATTTCGAATCAGACCGGGTGACGCCGATATAAAACACTATTTCGGCAGGCGAACGGTGACTGTTTATGCTGATATCGATCACGATAAAACCGATGTAGCTTCAATTAATGCTGATCTTGCAACGTATATCGATGAACAGAAATGGGAGTCACGTTTTCCTGACCTACGCTTTGTTTTTAGCGGTCAACTGGAACAGCAACAACAAGCGTTGGGTAATATCGTTGTTGCATTTATTTTCAGTCTTTTGGCCGTCTTCCTTGTGATGGTCATGCTGTTTAATTCCTACTCGCAACCATTTCTCGTACTTCTTGCAATCCCTTTTGGTTTATCTGGTGTAGTCATTGGTTTCGGACTGCAAAGGTTGCCTATTAGTTTCCTAGCACTAACTGGAGCGATCGGTCTTGTCGGTGTACTTGTCAATGATTCGGTAGTAATGCTCGATACTGTGAACAACCATCGAAATCGAAAAGGGTGTCGGTTGACCCCGGAAGAAGTCGCTACAGCAGCCAAACTTCGCTATCGTCCCATCGTCATTACTTCAATAACAACGGCAGCGGGTCTTTTCCCGGCAGCTTATGGTATCGCGGGCTCTAATGCGCTCATTATGCCAATGATTATGGCAATGGCCTGGGGAATTCCCTTCGGCACGTTTGCGTCACTGGTACTACTTCCATGCTTATATTACATTAACGAAGACATTGCCCAATGGATAAATCGCTTTGCACAATTTCGACAAAAAAATATCGTAAAGACCATGACAAAGAGAATCAGGGCGTGAAATTGAACTTTAGAATAAACGATATAATCCCCCAAAGGAGGATAAAAGTTGCATGAATAATCCAGGTTAGTTTCTTCATCTACATCTAAACATCAATTCTTAACATCAAACTTTTAACAGAAATATTGAAACTATCGACAAAAGGAAAATAACAATGACCAAAGACGAAATATTTGAAATCATTACGAGTCACGCTCGCAAGGTATTACCCGAATTAGAAAGTTATGGATTTAAACCGGATGACCAGCTCAAAGAATTAGGTGCAAATTCGGTTGATCGCGCTGAAATTACGATGATGGCCATGGAATCTCTATCGTTGCAAGTTCCTCGAATAGAGATGGCTGGTGTAAAGGACCTCAGTGAATTAGTAGAGATTCTCCATGGAAAGTTACAATCGAACTAAGCTACACATCACCGGACTGTGTATTACGTCAGCCATTGGACAAGGAAAAACGGCATTTGCCGTAATGCAGCGCCCGGGTCGGCAACAAGGAACTGAATTCCTGGGCGCTGAAATCCCGTCGTTATCCTACCCGGAGGACTTATCAAAACGAACACTGCGAACAGCATCCTTATCTAGACATGCAGCCTTGATCACACTTTTGGAAGCCTGGGAAGATGCCAAGCTGACTACAGTGGATCCAAGTCGGATCGGTTTGATTATCGGATGATCAAATGTCCAGCAACAAGAGTTGGTTCAGACCTACAACCACTACGCGGACCGATCTCAATATGTCCGGCCAAATTATGGTATTTCCTTTATGGACAGCGATCTATGCGAAATCTGTACTGAACAATTTGGAATCCAAGGAATGGCGTACACTATAGGAGGTGCTTCTGCGAGTGGCCAAATCGCGATTTTACATGCAATTCAAGCAATGTAAACGGATCAAGTTGATGTCTGCATTGCTATGGGGGCTTTAATGGATCTCTCTTACTGGGAATGCCAGGCGCTTCAGTCCCTAGGAGCGATGGGAAGTGATCGATATGCCGATCAACCGGGTTTGGCCTGGTGCCCGTTCGACAAAAACCGAGACGGATTTATTTATGGAAAATCCTGTGGCGTTGTCGTCATTGAAAGGGCTGATTTTGCAGCAATGCGACGTGTTAAGCCCTATGCGGTATTCACTGGATGGGCAATCGGAATGGATGGAAATCGGAATTCAGATCCCTCGTATGACGGAGAGTTCGAGTGATACGAGAAGCGCTAAAAAAAGCTGACTTAACGGCTCAAGATGTCGATTATACTAACCCGCACGCATGGCACCGGATCGGCGACTGGCGATGAGACAGAGCTCAGAGGCATTAAAGATTGCCAAACTTTCCCATGCATTCGAGTTCGACAGCGGCGGCATGCCCCCTGAGGGACACGAACGACAGCGTCACTTTCAACTGGAAAGTAAATTAGACTCACGGTATCAATTCTCTATGAATGAATATGATTTATTAGTGGCAGGTAGTAGCGCAGTAAAATTTGGGACCCGTAATGTGAAATCAGATTTCGAACTTATTCCCGGAGCCAGGCCATCTTGCAATGGAAATTCGCGACTGTTCTTAACGGAAATTCGCGAATATCATCGTCATAATGAACTCAATAAAACCTACGTAAAACTGATCAAAAATTGGTGCTTATTTTGAAAAAAACTGACCTTCTGATGCCGCAACAAAAAGTGAAAATATATAAAAAGAACCAAATCCTTTTATTCGTCATGCATAGTTTTCTAGTAAGCGGATGTGTTGTCGGGCCGAATTACAAACAGCCGGAGATTATTGTGCCAACGAATTGGTTGACGGATTCTGTTCCAGATTCAGAAGTGGCTATGATGGTTAATACATTGGAAAAATGGTGGCTTACATTTGACGACCCGATACTTTCGGAACTCATTCAGAAAGCGAATGGCAAGAGTCTCAGCTTACGGGAGGCTCTTTCCCGAATTGATGAAAGCCGGGCACGACTAAAAGCTACAGCCGGCAATGCTTTTCCATCGGTCAATGGTAACGGATCGGTAATACGCAACCGTCCCAGCGCCAATGCGTCAGGGGTTGCAACTTTGGTAGAACTGCCAACAGTCACATCGTATAACCTTGGCTTATCTTCAAATTGGGAAATTGACTTCTTTGGTCGGATTCGTCGCTCTGTTGAAGAAGCAAAAGGGCGCTATGAAGCCTCGATAGAAGAAGCCCGTTCAGTACTCATCTCTCTCTATGCTGATTGTGCAAGTTCATACATAGATTACCGCACATTTCAACACCGGATAGAGTTGGCAGAAACTAATTTACGGTTACAAACAAGCATTCGTAACATTGTTGCCGAGCGTGTAAAAGCGGGCGAATCACCCGAGCTTGACTTGGCGCAAGCCGAGTCGAATGTATATACAACCAAGGCTTCTTTACCATCACTTACAAATGGATTAGTGTTATCAGTTAACCGCTTGAGCGTTCTACTAGGACTCGCTCCTGGTTCACTGACCCAACAACTGTCAACACCTGCACAAATTCCACAGGCTCCCAATAACATTGCCATCAGTATTCCAGCCGATGTACTCCGTCAACGACCAGACATCCGCCGTTCGGAACGGCTTCTGGCAGCACAGACGAGCAAGATCGGCATCGCCACCACAGATCTCTACCCGCAGCTTTCTCTGACAGGTTCATTTTCATTTTTGTCTCTATCAACAGGCAGTCTGCTCAAATCTGCGAGTCGGGGGTTTGATTTTGGCCCAACCCTGAAGTGGAAGCTGTTTCAGGGCGGCGCCATTCGCGCTCAAATCAAGGAGGAGGAAGCCCGAACCGAAATCGCCCTGGTCACATACGAAAATACGTTACTGACAACATTCGAGGAGATTGAAAATGCCTTATCAGGCTATGCCGCCGAGAAACACCGTCTTGAAGCGTTGAAACACGCAATGGAATTTACCAGTCGTTCAGCTAAACTGGCCGCAAATTTATATACTTCCGGCGCGCGGGATTTTCAAAGCGTTTTGGATTCCCAGAGAAATCTCGTGATAAGTCAGGATCAATGTGCCATTAGTCGTGGAAACTTAGCAAAACAATTGGTCCTGCTATATCACGCCTTGGGAGGTGGGTGGTCAGAGGATTCCTTAACCTTGATCCGTGCAGAAATTAACAAAGAACATAAAATGTAGAATATCAATTTCGCCAACTAATAAAAGGAGCAAACCCTGAGGCTGCTTCAAGCTTCTGTTAATGCAATCGGAAACCCGAAACTTCAAAATCACTTAATTTCAAAGGAGCAGCTTCCGAGCCTGCTGCATGGCCTCAATTAATATATTAGGAAACTTCGGTTGTCGCCGTTTGAAGTTCCGTCTTCAGGCGGAAGTTTTTGGGCATGCTTTAGCATGCTAATTTCTAAATCAGCTAAAGCCTCTGCGGAGACTTCCGCTTAATAGCCGAACTACAAACAGTTGTCTGCAACACCAAAATTAACTGAAAAATCATCAAGTTTCAACTTCGGAATTATCTAATCTGAAACCTGAAACCCTAAAATACTTAAGTTTCAAAGGAGCGTAATGATCAAAAACCACTTTATAATTTCCTGTACAGTAACGTTAACCATGCTTGCTAATACAGCTTTTACGCAATCGCAACAATCCACGAGAGTCAGTGTCACTGTGGAACATTTAGAGATTCAATCAATTCCGCTATCGATAACGACATTTGGCGCGATTGAGCCTCTTGCAGATGTCAAAGTTTCCGCAAACGTCACAGAACGTATCACTAAAGTGTTTTTTGATGAAGGAGATACGGTAGAAGTTGGCGCCCCTCTGGTAGAGCTGGACGACAAAGTCCCACGCCTTCGCATTGAGCAGGCTGAACATAAAGTGTTGCGCGAACAAGCTGCGCTTAAAGAGGCAGAAAATATTTACTTGCGCCGCAAGAAATTGTTAGAAAAAGGCGCAGTATCCCAGGCTGCCCTGGATAAAGCAGAGACCGATCTCAAAACAATTCGGGCTCGCTTAGCCGAATCCAGAGCATCTCTAGGTTTAGCCCAGCGTGATCTTAACGAACGGTACATCATTAGCCCGGTGACAGGGAAGATCGTAAGTAAAAATGTAGAAGTCGGTGAAATGACACATCCCGGCAATACTGTTATCCGCATTCAAACTATCGAAAAGGTGAGAGTTAAAACCTATGTCAGTCAATCAGACATCTCCTTGATCAAGGTAGGGGCGCCCGCGCGCTTTGCCCTAGAGGCTTTGCAGGGAGTAGAGTTCGAAGGTCGGATCGAATCGATTGGGGTGCAGGCGGATGCCAGAACAGGAAATTTTCCTGTGAAACTCATTGTCGATAACAAAACCAATCTCCTTCGTCCCGGTATGTATACCTACATCCAATTTTTAGGTATCACGCTACCCAACCAGCTTCTCTTGCCGGAAACGGCGCTGGTCCCCCGATCACGACACCGGGTCGTCTATGTAGTCGAAAAGGGTAAGGCCGTTGAACGTGAACCCGTTTTAAGGGCAGGTTTTTCGGATAAGATTATTGTCGTGAGTGGCTTAAAGCCTGGTGACCAAGTCATCACGAGCGGTCTCGACTCTATTCAGAACGGAACACACGTCATTATCATAAACCAGACAGCCAAATGAAAAAACTAGTAGAATATTTCGTTTCCCAGCCAAATATTGCGAATCTAATTTTCGTCATCGTGGTGATTCTTGGTCTATTGAGTCTGAGCACAATTAATTAGTGCCTGACCGAAAAGTATTAACATAATGTTTTCAAGTAAGTTATGACAGAATTTACGAATGAAGATTTCAATAATTTCCTGAAAGCCTCGGCTTCCCACGCAGGGTATTAGAGCCACTTGGAAATTTTTGAAAATCTTCGTTTTTCCGGTTCTTCTCGGATATCTGTAAAAGAGGGAATTTTTCTTTAACTAATTTGCTATAGGACAAAACTGGTGACATAACACTCCCAAATTGATTCGCCAGTCAAAAATAGGAGGAATTATGTCAACCAGTTTACTTTATCATACTCAAGGCGTTGGTGGTTTTCTATTTGAAAATTTCAAATTTTTAGGTGGTACTACAATTGCAGAAGTACGCCAGGCACCAGATAAATTCTGATGTCCGAATTGAAAGAGTTATTCACTGACACCGACGTTTATTGGAACTCGAGATATTCAGAGATTACCGATTGGTCGGAGTTGTCTTTATTTGCGGGTAAAAATGCATCGTATTCGTTGTCATAATTGTGGAGTTTTTGTGATGGAAAAATTACCGTTTATACCTTCTTCAGAGAAGGCTCGGCATACGCGTGCACTTGCCGGAACTGTTATTGAGCTTCGTTCAGAGATGAGTATTTCAGCGATTTCTGATTATATTGATCTGCACTGAACAACGGTCAAAAATATCGAAAGAAGAAGTATAAAAGTATTCGGTTAAACCTAACCCAAGTTGCCTAGGAAAGTCGATCAAAAAAATATTTTTGGCCATTTTTTGACAAATATTGATGTTTTTTCTGCCTATACAATTTTGATTCCATATTTCGTAGTGACCTAATAATAATTTATTTATTTATTTGTGTTGAAATCCCATAGATCCATGCTACCGTCTATGCATGTTTATACGAGAAATTAAAACGAAGAATAAAAAAAACGGCAAGATTTACATGAAGCACGTGCTCGTTGAGTCCATTCGCACTCCCAGAGGACCTCGTCAGCGGACGATCATGCAACTAGGATGCTTAACAATTGCCCGAAAAAATTGGCCGTTGCTTACCGCTGAGCTTGAGCGTCGAATAGCAGGCCAAGGCGAACTCGGGCAGCTTGAGAAAAAATTAACTCCGGCCGTACAAAGATCTGCCGAGCTGGCCATGGAAAACTACGGAGCTCGGCAAAAGCGTAAAGTGCAGAGTGTTGCGCGTGAAAAAAAGGCCGATTACGTCACCATTGACCGTAATTCAATCAACTCCAGCTATTCTAGAAGTATTGGCTGTGAGCTTGTTGCACATCAGATTTGGGGAGATCTCAAAATCTCCCACTCTTTGAGCTCTTTAGGATTTACACCACACGAATGCTCCCTTGCAGAAGCCGTTATCTGTGGTCGTTTGATCAGTCCTGGAAGTGATTTGCATACATGGAAATGGATCAGGAATCGATCTGCTATAGATGAAATTAGCTCTCCGAACTTGAGTAAAGTCGGTAGAAATGCTGTTTACACAATTTCTGATAAGCTCTATAAAAATAAAGCAGCGCTCGAAAAGCATTTGCTTGAACAAGAAAAGAAACTGTATCCGAAGCGTGACTACATTTATCTGTTTGATCTTACCAATTTCCATCTTGAAGGTCAGGCTCTAGGCAATGAGCTGGCCGCTAGAGGTAAATCCAAACAAAAACGCAGTGACTGCCCATTGATTTCCCTGGCTTTAATTGTTGATGCTGATGGTTTCCCGGTGAGTAGTAAAGTCTACAAGGGAAATATTGGCGAGCCTCAAACCCTTAAAGAAATCCTTGAGGAGCTTAATCTCCTTGATAATTCAAAGGAGCAGGAACTCTCTTTTTCTAAACCCACCCTGATCATGGATCGTGGAATAGCCACAAAAGATAATATTGCCTTACTTAAGGAGTATCATTTTCCTTATATATTGATAGAGCGTGGTGCACGAAATCAAGACCACCTTGATGCGTTTAAAAATTATCAGGACGATACAGAGTTTGAATGCATTGAGCGTGGGAATCAGGAAAAAGTTTGGGTTAAGAAAAACAAGATTTCTGAGAATACCTTAGAGATCCTTTGTATTAGTGAAGGTCGAAAAAAGAAAGAACAAGCCATGAGTAAACGCTGGGTGGACCGAGCCGCAGAAGATATAATCCGCTTGCAAACCTCGATTCAAAAAGGCAACCTCAAAGCTTACGATAAAATTTGCAAACGAATTGGACGGCTGCAAGAGCGTTATCCATCGTTTGACAAACATTTTAATATAGACATTGAACTCAGCGAGGATGGCAAAAAAAAACCTGTGCTTTCTTTTGAAAAAATGGCAGTTTCCAGTACGCTCACGGAAGAAAATCCTCTTCATGGTACGTACGTAATAGAAACCAATCATAAAGATAAAAGTGCCACTGAAATTTGGCATTTATACATGCTTCTAACAAAAGTTGAATCTGCCTTTCGCAGCCTGAAATCAGATCTCGGCACGCGGCCACTATATCATCAGGGAGCTAAAAGAAGTGAAGCTCACTTGTTTACCAGTATCCTCGCCTATCATCTGCTAGTCAATATTGAGTATCGTATAAATCAGAAAAAAGACATGCGTCAATGGCATACAATTCGGGATGTCCTGGAAACTCATCGAAGGAGCACAACTACTTTTATCGATACAGATAAAAATATTCATGAAGTAAAGGTAACTGGAACGCCAGAAGCCATGCACTGTGAGATTTATAAATATTTAGGAATGAAAGTAAAAATTGATCGACAAACAAAAATTATAGCAAGGAGTTTGTAGTGACCAAATAAAAACACTAAGTCGTTAATAAATATGCATTAATGGCTTTTAGGTGTGAAAGTTCGGCTAATCATTTTTGTATCGCTTAAACTATAAGAGTATGCATTAGCAGAGTAATTATGGATGAACTCTGAGAAGTGCTTCGACATATATATTGCTTTATCCAAGATACCCAGAATTATACGAATTGTTAGGTGACTTTATCAAATTCAATACCTGAAAAACATTCACCCATAATTTCTGGCATTAGTATGGGCGGCCAGTAGCACGGTCATCCTGACCATGTCACTCCGCGTGATTATATGGCGTCAGAATTTTTATAGATATCGTCTAGCCTGATTAATTCATGCGATTCGTCGCGAGAGCACTTAACTCGCTCATAATAAATTGATTAGAGAAAATTTCACAATGAAAGTGAATTTTCATTCACTGAGATGTAAAATTGAGTTAATCGGCTTATTTGAGCAGAGAT
>JAJFLO010000189.1 GCA_021772675.1 Verrucomicrobiota bacterium
TCTAACACTAAATACGAAAAAACTACCAGGTTTGAGCAAGTAGGCTTGACAGTATACCTGATCAATGTTTATTTAGGCATTAATCTAAGTCATTGATAATCAAGGAATAAGAAAAATATAACTGAATATTGCGTTAATAGGGGTTAGGTTTGTAGTCCCGTCTTCAGTCGGAAGTTTTAACGACGCTTCAGCGAGTGTATGGCACCTATCGACTCGCTAAAGCTCATCGGAGACTTCCGCCTGAAGACGGAACTACAAACTAACGCTCCTTCAGGATAATGGTTTCATTAAATATGTACTTTTATCGCAACTATAACCACTTAGAATTCAAATTCCTATACTATTAAATTATTGATAGTAAATGGATTACCGTTTATTCATAACTGTCGAAATTTGGCATGCCACCTGATTTGCAACGCAAATCTTTGGAGTGCTGTGACCTGGCACAGCTGTTCATTGTCACGGAGTGACGGATGCGTTAACTTGCACTCATTTGTCAGCAAACAGCAATAATGTTAATTGCATGTTAAACCCAAACGCCTATTCGCTCCGCGAATTTCTAAAGCTCAGTCAGGCCTGAGCACTCCAAAGACGCTCACGATCGAGCGTTATAACATACTGAAAAATAAACAGTTATATTTCTTGAAATCGCCCTTCACTTATTATAGCTATGGCAGGCTGCGCTTCGACCAAAAATTTGATGCCTGGAATCTACATAAAAAGAAAACGATGACGGATTCAGGATTTACTATCTGAATTCCGGGAATAAGTTCAGCATGCTTTTTTCAATCGCCTGACAAATACCTCGTTCGGTAATCAACCCAGTCACCAATCGCGACGGAGTGACATCAAATGCATAATTAATCGCGTCTGATTCAATGGGAGCAATTAGCACTCTGGAGATTCTATTGTTTATTGATCCTTCAACATATTTTACTTCATCGGCATCACGTTTTTCAATTTCAATACAATTCAATCCATCATGACAATCCCAATCGATGCTGGATGACGGCGCTGCAACATAAAAAGGGATGTTATTGTCAAAGGCGGCCAGCGCTTTGAGATAGGTGCCTATTTTGTTGGCGACATCGCCGTTTCGTGCTGTTCGATCTGTACCGACAAAAACCAGGTCTACTTTGTTATTCTGCATCAGATGCCCGCCGGTATTATCAGTAATCACGGTATGGGGAACACCGTGCTCCTGCAATTCCCAGGCAGTCAGGCGCGCTCCCTGATTTCTGGGGCGTGTCTCGTCAACCCATACATGAACGTGTATACCCTGATCATGTGCCATGTATATTGGAGATGTTGCGGTACCATAATCTACACACGCCAACCAACCCGCATTGCAATGGGTCAAAATATTTACCGGTTCACCGTTTTTTCCCTGAGCAATATTTTCAATTAGCGGGAGACCGGATTTCCCAATATTTCGACATCTCTCGATATCTTCAGCAGCCAATTTGTGGGCTTGGTCAAGAAGGATTTCAATCTTATCTGATTTTGATTTTCCTTTGGTCAAATTTTCCAGTTGAATATCAACCGCCCAGGATAGATTTACAGCTGTAGGTCTTGCTGTTTTTAATAATTCGCCTGCATCATAAACATGACTGTCAAATCTCACATCGTCCGGCGTATCCAAGGCGGCAAAGTAGACACCATAGGCAGCAGCAACACCAATTAGAGGAGCTCCTCTTAGATGCATGTCTTTTATAGCACTGACGATGCCTTTAACCGTTGATAATTCTTCAATGACAAAATCGAATGGAAGATGACGTTGGTCGATGATTTTAACCATTGGTTTTTCCTGGTTTTCAAACCATATCGAATGAAAGTGAGTATTTTTGACGAGCATATGTTAACTGTTTTATAAGTTTCCTGCAAAATCGCCTGGGCGTAAAGTTTAAAAATCTTTTCAGCATAGGTTAGACAGATTTTTTGATCTATTTTTCTTTAACGCTGTGACTTTGCGGGAGAATATTGAATCTGATTTATCAACTCTCTGCCTTGAATTACAATCCAAGCTTGACTTCCATAGTATTGGCGGAATTTATCCAATATCCATGTTTAGGAATTAATTCATTTGAATTGATAAATTTGTTTCTATCCCAACGCCATAAAATCGGAGATAGGTTCACATGATTCGGCACTGTCATTTGGTCGGTCGCACCGACCATATTCCAATCATTATATAGTCTCACTCTAGGGTTAAGTATTGGATAACCCTCAATATCCAAATTACCCGCAGTTTTTGCATAGATCCAGTATCCTGTTAAACCGTGGATCACTGCTGCTTTGACAAATTGGTTTGCGCCATTTTTTCCGTTCCACATCCACGCTTGTCCATTTATATCAACCTGACTGCTACCCAGGAATACAGAATCTACATCCTGGTCAACCGGTTCCAGAGGAAGTGACACTAAATTCCAACCGCGATGTAAATTTAGTGTCATGATTTCGGCATCCAGTGGTTTATAGCCTATCGATATACTCTCATCAGCACTTGATATGATTGGAATTGGGTTTGGATTTGGATTGACGCTTCCAGTTGTCAGTCCGAATCCGAATAGTTGATCATCCCGATCATCAACCTCAACCCAAAAATTTCCCGGAACCAAAGAGGACTGAATTTCGCCATTTGCATCGGTTAGTAACGATTCGATTAATTGATCATCACCATCCGGCTCGAATTCGCTGTCGCCATCATCTCTGTGAATGAAAACACTGACATCTTCAAAACCGGCTTCTCCCGATAAATTGCCATCTTTGTTCGAATCCTTCCAAACAAATGTCGTTATAATTCCAGGAACGGCATTACTGAAATTAATGCCGGTTAATATCTGACCCGGCTGAAGATTAACAATATTGGCATTTGCTGCCTCTGTCATACCCGTCAAGCCGCTGACAGTAAATGGCAGATCAAATGTGTCAGTTATAGAACCGGCTAAATTCAATACATGAATTTGACTAGTTACTGACGAGCCGGCATAAATCCGATTGTTGATACAAGATAATGCTTGATAATCATCATCAGTATAAGAAAATGAATTGGTTATCAGGCCCGTTTCCGCATCGATAAAAAACATTATATTGCCATTTTGGGAAATAAGTTCATTCGTTAGGTGGTTTGCTGTTAGACCACCATAAACGAACACACCATTATTTAATTTTGGAATATCCAATGCATTGATGATTACATTTCGCTGGGGATCATATACAGTTATAATTGCTGTAAATCGGTCCAGAATGTATATCAATCCATTGAGTGCAGCTAACCCGTCAATAAAAGGCACAGGGACTGCAAAAATATTTCGTATTAACCCATTTTCGGGATTTAACAGCCAGAGAACATTTAATTGAGAATTAAGGCCATATAAATAGAGACTTATACCATCATAGGCTAGAGCGTTGATTTTAAAATCGATTTCGATTGGTATGGCAAATCGATTTATTTCCTGACCATTATTAATATCCAGCTCAATAATCGAACTTGATCCATCGTCAGGAATCGCAAATAGTCTAGACCGGTGTTTACTATTTGGACTACTTTGCTGAGAAATATTTGTGTTGATGACTGGCGGAATCTGCCGCACGCTATAATTTCCTGGCTTGATATTTGTAAAATGATAGGTCCCCGTTTCATCTGCCGGAGTCGAGACATCATCGCTTAATGTCACAGTTGAAATATCATTTTGATCTTCTATTCCATTATTGTTTAAATCCAGGTAAACGCGGGTACCTGTTGTAAATGGTTCGCCATCTTCACGAATTCCGTTGCCATTTAGATCATTCCATATTTGCCCCTGAATATCTGAATTTACATATAATTGTCCGAAATTAACATCATTAACGGTTTGTCCCGCCTTCAGATTGACGAACAATGCTGGAATTTCGCTAATTGTAAACATGCGAATACCCGAAGGAGTTGAAAGAAAAAGAGTATTGCCATCGTCCGTTATTGACATGACACCGCGATCAAATGAGGTCGCAGCAGTTACATCCTCATTGATGCTAATGCGATATAATTCTGTGGCCGAAGACGCAGTAAAGGCAACGATCTGATTCGCGGAGGAATCAACGGCATAGAGCAGATTTCGTTTGGGATGAAATACGAGACCTCCGTCAATATTTGCTCTTAAAGGTGGTTCATCTGCAAATCGATTAATCACCAATAATTCATTCGAATTTGCTTTAATCCCAATACGAGATGTATTAAAATTCAGACCTGACATAACATTTGAAAGAGGAATCCCCTCATGCGTGAAAGATGAAAATTCGTCATTCTTTAACAGGGAGTTATAAACCCACATTTTCGTATTGGCAGTGCTATTTGATTCTGCAAACATTATGTTTATATGATCAAAACTTCTTACAAAATGAATCGCTGATGTAACCAATGGATTATCAACAGATATTGAGACTATATCTAAATCTGTACTTAAATCCCTTATTCTGATCGTGCCAGTGTCATCATGAACGGTGGAGACCAGTCCATTTCCATTCAGTCCGATATTTACGTCCCAGACGCCTGTTTCCCCTGCATCTAAAGCAAATGACAGCGTGGTTTGTGATTCGGTGTCCAGATCAACTTTATATAAGCGTCCGGAATCTCCACTGGATTGATTTTCTGACACGTATAAAAATTGATTATCCGGAGTTATATCAATGCCGTTTAACGAGGTTCCCAAACTTATTGAGTTTAATAATGATTTGGATGAAATATCATAGCGTTCAATTGTTCCGCCAGCTGTGGAGACAATCAAATTCCCTCTTGATGCATCAAACACATGATCTCGGCGATCGGAAATTGGAATTAATAAATTTTCTGTAATAATTGGACCTGGAGTGGGTATTGCGCTTACAAATCCAGTTGAGCTTTGGACAATAATGGCATACGGTCTTGGAGAAATATTGGAAAAGGTGTATGAACCCGATTCATCCGATACTGTTTGCGGTTCTCCGGAATCAAGCTGCCTATTATTATTAATGTCAAGAAATACTACCGCATTGGCAAATTTTGCGTCTTCAGTCGGGTCATAGGTCCCATTACTATTCGATTCCTGCCAGACAAAACCCGATAGTGTTCCGGGATCAGGGAAATTGCCGAAATCTGCGTTTGATTTGATTTCACTTGCAGCAACGGTAACCGTGATGGCATCATCATTGGCAGGTTCTGATTGCGTATGGTGATCCGGCACGATTTGACGCACGGAATAGGTGCCGGACTCCAAGTCTGTAAACGAATATCGACCTGATTCATTTTCAGAGGTCTGGGGATCGTCAGCCACGGTCAATGTTGATAATTCGTCGTTATTAAGCGTTTTACTGCCATCACTATCAAGAAAGACCGTTATACCCACTAAGCCAATGTCATCAACATCTCGATTCCCGTCATTATCAAAATCGACCCAGATTGTTCCATTTACAGAGCTGTTTCCTTTAACCGTTGCCTTAACATAAAACTCGAATGCTTCTTCATCATAATCGTTTGTGTCTATTCTCACTTTTCCTTCATAACTTCCAACGACTGTAGTATTAGGTTTTATCATAAAATCATCTGAACCGCCTGCACTAATAGACGAACTTAACGAAGTCACAAGACTAAATCCATTCGGGAGGGTATTCAAACTTGCAGTTAAAAGTTCATCACCATCGTTGCGTACGGTTAACATCTCGGAGGGTTCGTCAGCTTCTTCTGCGATCACTCCAAAATCAATAACTGATTTTTTACTCACTAAACTGATGTCACTGGAGATGCCAGTCACACCATCTCTAATGACCGTAATTTCCGGATCTTGCTGCCGTGAATTATCCACTAAATAGATCTTACTGTTTTTTGCCGGAAATATAAACTTATCACCCAGAATGAGTGCCCTATTAGCCTGAAAATCTGTATTAAAAAATTGTTCCAGCCTCGGTGATGACGGATTTGTAATGTTGACTAAGCTGAAACCAGCTCCTGGATGACTAGTAATTGCTAACTCATCATTGACCATTATTGAAGCAGTCCCCTGAGCAAGAGCAATAGAACTAAGGGGCGGTATAGCAGGATCAGAAATATCATAAATAAAAAAACCAGAAGAATTATCAGAACCGTCGCCAAATACGGTAACATAAAGATTGTTATCACGTCTCGCGATGCCGTTTGGTGGTGTATTAAATTCTCTACTGGCTTCGTTAATTAAGGATCCTGAAATGTCGTTTGGATTTGAAACATCGGCCACCAATAGACCAAAATTTGTCGCAATCATATAAGCCCGGTTCCCCTTTACTACTACACCAACAACATTTAAGGAAATACCTGAACCTGTAATTGAAATATATAAGGGGCTGCTCAATCGATCAGAAATCGATTCGGAATTACTGACATCAAAGGTTGTCAAACCACCTGGCAAATTTGCAGGAGGGCGACTGGAGGTTGCAACATATAAAATTTTATTATCATCAACTTCAACGTCAAACGCGTCACCTTCAAGACCGGTGGTTGTCCCGGTCAGGACGCTAACCCGATCTAACTGAGAGATGCTTTGAGGCGTATCAATATCCAGGAGCAGTAAACCACCATTAGCATCAGCGACAATGGCCCTTTTTCGCGGCGGATTATCATAACTGACAATTTCAATGTCCCTCACTTCCCCACTTGTATCAAAATTTTTTATAAAAACAGGGTTATCAAAATCGGAAATATTATAGACATCGACTCCTTTAATACCGTTGGCGATATAGAGATTATTGCCATCTGCCACTGTCATATATGCGCCACTGTCAGCGCTGCCGGAAATGACGCTTGATTTTCTATATGTATTGAGAACTTTCATCGTCTGCTGCGTCTGGTGACCTTCACCATCATCCAGAGTGACCGTTACGTTTGCATTCGCGGTAAACGTGTCAGTTGTTTTAAATGTTATCGCTGCATCCTGAGTGTTATTGACAATATCGATGGAGGTGATTTTAGGCAGTGGCGCTGGAGTTGCTCCATTACGGTTCAGCCGCCCCAAAAAATCAATTACAGGCTGACCGCTAGTGACCTGACCGAATATCATATGTCCATCGTTTAAATGAGAAACAGGTTCATTTGCGATAAAAAATTGACTGTTATTCGTATTCGGTATCCGTTCATTCGTCATCGGATCTGATTGATTCGCCATGCCTAAAACACCGAATCCATTAAAATTTAACCCCTCTTGTAAATCGAATTGATCAATGAAATCGTCAAGAGGGCTCTCACTTGCAGTTTCAGTAACCAGTCCTGCCTGGATGATAAGACCAAGGGATAGATTTCCAATTAATTCCGTAATACGATGAGAAAAGACATTTGTATAGAAAGGATTCGCATCGGGGACAACCTGTTGCTGATCATCATAACCTTTTGTGCTTAAGTCAATAATTCTCTGAGTTGCCAGGCCACCGCGTGTTTCGAATAACTCTGCGGCAATTGTGCCAATAGGCGTACCATCATTTTCAGCCCAGTGCATGTGTGCATAGCGATTCCCTGTAGAGATAAACCAGGTAATGTCCGAAGTATCACTTTCCACTGTTACAGTAACATCTGCACTATCTGGGTCGAAGACATCGACACCAATTGTAAAGGTACCGCTGAGAGGCATAAAAATATCTGGTAAATCTGTTACAAACACCGGATCTTCGGTCGCTGCAGCAGAGACTGCAATTCCAAATAAACCAGCAAGTATTAAATTACGAATAATCACCTAAATTTGTTCTCAATGAAAGTTTTTCGATTCGTTGATCAAAATATCATTAATACCTAAATCCGTGAAAAACATTTTGCAAATCAATACAACCATTTGGTCACAAAGATGTTGCATAAAACATTCGACATACCGATTGGTATGTCGCATAATTTCTGCAACATTTTCTAAATCAAAGCGTTGCAGTAATTCATCAAAAATCATTCACGGATTTAGGTAATAATAAAAATGTTTTACAATAGCCTTAAACCTATTCTATTCACGCATTAATATCATAAATATTGATTCCAATCTTGATATTAATTAAGTACATCGTATAATTTATTGCTGAATTTCTGGACACCGATTTCGAATATAAACGTAACCATCAATAGATAATTCCGGTAAATATGATTATTGAAGGCGTAAAACTAATGATGCTTGGCATGGGAGTTGTTTTGGTTTTTCTCCTGATCCTTTATGCTGTAATAGAGTTGTCTTCACTGATACTTAAAGGATATACTGAAAAAGAAGTCGCTTTCGAAAATATGGGCCGGGCAAGTCTGGCTGCTCAATATAAAAAATCTGCCTCAGGGGTTATAGATGATGACACTGTTACAGCGGCGGTAATCAGTGCGGCAATATCACGTTTTCGAAGTGAAGGTTGAACTGATCACCCCCTAGGCATTTGGATACCGCAGGATATATCGTGAGAAGCGTTGTCCCGCGTGAGTGGCGTTGCCGTAACGTGGCTCACGTCAAAAATAGAAAGATACACTTTTATGAGAAGTTCTAAATTGAATGCGATGAGATAAGGTGAAATGAGGGAGGTATGATGAAGAAAATATTATTTCAAGATACATCGTTCCGTGATGGTTTTCAGTCCGTATTCGGAGCCAGGGCATTAACGGACGATTTTTTACCTGCCGTTAAAGCTGCAGTCGCTGCCGGCATTGACCACTTTGAAGCTGGCGGTGGCGCCAGATTCCAAAGTTTATTTATGTACTGTGGTGAATCTGCATTTGATATGATGGATCGATTTCGAGAGGCTGCAGGGCCGGATGCGAAGCTGCAGACACTCGCTCGTGGGATAAATGTCGTTGCGTTGTCAGCACAACCGAAAGATATGATTGACCTGCATGCGAAAATGTTTGCGAAACATGGCATCACACATATTCGCAATTTTGACGCATTAAACGATGTTCGAAATCTGGAATATTCTGGTCAATGTATTGCTAATGCCGGTTTACATCACCAGGTTGTTGTGACGTTGATGGATCTTCCCCCTGGGTGCGAAGGCGCTCATGACGCACAATTCTATCTGGATACACTAAAGAAAATTCTTGATTCAGGCATCCCATATGATTCAGTTTGTTTCAAAGATGCATCAGGAACGAGCAATCAGAAGAAAGTATATGATACGATTTCTGGCGCACGAAAATTACTGGGAGATGATGTGATAATTTGGCATCATACCCACGACACGTCTTCAGAAGGTGTCTCTCAGTATTTAGCAGCCATCAATGGCGGATGTGATGGGATTTGTCTTGCACGAGCACCTGTTTCCGGAGGAACATCGCAGCCTGATATAATTTCGATGTGGCATGCTCTTAAGGGAACTGATTATTGTATTGACATTGATATTAAAAAAATTCTGGAAGCAAATGCCGTTTTTAAGGATTGTATGAAAGATTATTTTTTCCCACCAGAAGCACTCTCGGTTTCATCGGAAGTTGTGTTGTCACCGATGCCGGGTGGTGCTTTGACCGCTAATACCATGATGATGCGAGATACCGGAACACTGCATCTATATCCAAAAGTTATCGAAGCCATGGCAGAATGTATTGCGAAAGGTGGTTTCGGAACTTCAGTAACGCCTGTTTCCCAATTTTATTTTCAGCAGGCATACGCCAATGTAACACAGGGACCATGGAAAAAAATTACTGACGGATACGGAAATATGGTGCTCGGATATTTCGGGCGGACCCCAGTGAAACCAGATCCAAAAATTGTCAAAATTGCCGAAGAACAACTCGGAAAGCCTCCTTTAGAAGGTGATCCTCTGTCTGTTTTAGATCCCGGAATTCCAAAAGCGAAAGCATTACTGGAAAAAGAAGGATTAGAGCTAACCGATGAAAATATTTTCATTGCAGGAGCACTAGCGACTCCAGGAGGCAATAAAGGTATCGATTTTCTAAACGGAAAAATGCAGATTAATGTGCGCAAGGTCTCGGTAGAAAAATTGGCAGAGAAACCGTCTCCTACACCAGCTATAAAGAAACCAGAGGATAGATCTATTCAGAAAGATGAAGCAAATTATACGGTTGAAGTCAATGGCAAGGCTTACAAAGTAAAAGTAAAAGAGGAAACTGGAGATGTTCAGTCAATTCAGCCCGTTAAAGCCACTGAACCGACACCGGCTGATACCGATGTTTCATGCAGTAGTACAGAAATAACAGCGAATTTGCCAGGCAATGTATATAAAGTCTTGGTGAAACCGGGTGATACAGTAAAGGAAAATGACACCATCATTATTTTGGAAGCTATGAAAATGGAAACGAACGTTGTTGCGCCAAGATCCGGTACAATTACCACCGTCGATATAAATCAGGGTGATGTCGTTAAAGCAGGGCAGTTATTAGCAACAATGTAAACACTGTCAGATTGTTAAATCCTGTTTGCGGAATCGGGGATTGTGTTGGAGGGCTAATGTGCAATTAAAAGTTAAACATTCCAGCCTGGCCATGTTTCAGAATCGTCAAACTTAACAGTCTAACCTGGATTATTTATAAACTTTCTATTACGAGTCATTATATCACATAATATCAACAGTTATAAATTTCTAAGGGTTCGAAACAGTTTCCACCACGGCGGATTTTCAACGCTATGCCTGCACGCGAATAACATTCATAACTCATTGATTTCACGCAATTTAATAACTATCATTACAAAACTTTATGCATAATCCAGGCTAACTTATTAAAAATGTAACTTATCCGATTTCAGAAACTCACATAAATCTTTTGATTAAATATGGTTAATTTTAAACTTATTCCCTTTCTTACACCGATCGTTATCTTCTGTATTGGTGTTGTTTTTTCGCATAGCTCCGTTTTTGCTGGAACCAATGATTATAATGCCCAAATTCATACCTCAAATGGAAAAACTGAATCCTATTCAGAAGTTGAATCATTGCCATCATTGAAACAACTTGTTCGTAATCTTTGGTACAGTACTGGAATTTCAGCGTTCGTTTCGATGAACAAAGAAAGTTGGACGGAGGGCAGCGGCCGTTTTCTCATGATTTGCGTAGGATTGGGTATTTTATATTTGGGAATTGCAATGAAGTTTGAACCTCTTTTACTTGTACCTATCGGATTTGGATGCATTCTCAGTAACATTCCTTTGGCCGGAATCAGTGACGATGGCGGACTTATTTATTTCGTATACAATGCCGGAATAAAAACTGGCCTATTCCCACTTCTAATCTTTATGGGTGTTGGCGCTCTAACGGATTTTGGTCCATTGCTGGCAAATCCCAAGACAATCCTTTTGGGAGCGGCCGCGCAGTTTGGTATATTTTTTACTTTGATTGGAGCACTAATACTGACAAAATATGTGCCTGGTATCAACTTTTCCCTTAAGGATGCGGCATCTATTGGGATTATTGGAGGCGCTGATGGACCAACAGCCATTTTCCTCGCATCGCAATTATCACCAAGACTATTGGGTTCAATTGCCGTTGCAGCTTACTCATATATGGCCCTGGTCCCAATTATTCAACCTCCGATAATGAAACTATTAACAACCCCCGAAGAACGTAAAATAAGGATGAAACAGCTCAGACATGTTGGCAAGGTAGAGAAAGTTTTATTCCCGCTTTCTGTTTTGGTCATATGTTTGCTTCTACTTCCCTCGGCAACACCATTAATTGGCTGTTTTATGTTTGGCAATCTGGTAAAAGAAAGTGGCGTTGTTGAACGCTTATCGGATACTTTGCAAAATCCATTGATTAATATTACCACAATCTTTCTTGGTCTTGGTGTCGGATCTAAGTTGTCCGCCAAAGAATTTTTAAATGTCGAAACCATTGGTATATTGACACTGGGTATTATCGCATTTTCTGTCGGAACTGCATGTGGCTTGTTAATGGCCAAATTAATGAATAAATTTTCCACTGTAAAAATTAATCCATTAATTGGTTCCGCAGGTGTATCCGCTGTACCGATGGCCGCTCGTGTATCTCAGAACCTGGGCAGTGAGGAAGATCCGCAAAATTTCCTCTTAATGCATGCAATGGGTCCTAACGTCGCTGGTGTGATTGGTTCAGCGGTAGCTGCTGGGGTGTTACTTTCGGTATTTTGAATTTACAAAATATAATAATTTATTTGGCCGAAAATTCAATATAATCCGAGAATACAGGATTAAGTGAGGATAATTTCCTGACACTTGTGGTCGCATCCAAATAGTTTCTCACGGTATTACATTCCCTGCTAATTGTGACGAGGCAGCTAAATATGATGAACCTAGTATGAGTATAGTTTTCTCTCAATGACTACAAAAGAAAAAAAGGCTAAGCCACTCAATTCAATCCAGATAAAGAGTTTTTTTGATATCCTCAGTTCGTATATTATTCCTGAATCTGAACTGAATTGGTCGACACCTTTAGACTTGGTTATCGCTGTTGTACTGTCTGCACAGTGCACGGATAAAGCTGTAAACAAAGCAACGCCAGAATTATGGAAGCAGTGCCGTACCGCTGATGACTATCTTAATTTTGGTGAAGAAAATATTCGTAACTGCATTCGTTCGATAGGATTGTACAAAAATAAGGCTAAATCAATAATCGGTATTAGTCGGCTAATTAAGGAAAAGTTTAACAATATAGTTCCGGATAATCGAGACGATTTACAGTCCATGCCGGGAGTGGGTCGAAAAACTGCAAACGTTGTCTTAAATGTTTTGTTTGATCAGCCCACTCTAGCGGTGGATACTCATATTTTTCGAGTGGCAAATCGAATTGGCTTAGCATCCGCGAAAACACCGGAAGGAATCGAAAAAATATTATTAAAAAAAATTCCTAAAACTCACCTAAAACCTGCACACCACTACTTGATTCTTCACGGTCGCTATACCTGTAAAGCAAGAAAACCATTGTGCAGCAGCTGTAGGGTATTCGGATTCTGTAACTATCCGCATAAATCCGATGTTGTTTCATGACAAATTTAACTCCAAATCGGCGAGTTTGGGTAGAAATCAAACTAAACAAAATAAAATCAAATTTTAACCACATTGCAGAAAAAGTCGCACCGTTGCACGTCATGGCTGTGCTAAAAGCAAATGCTTATGGATTAGGGGCAACAGCTATCGCAACAGCGTTATCCGACACAGATGTTTATTCTTTTGGAGTTGCAGATGTTACGGAAGCATTATCAATTTCTCGTATAGGAAAACCAGTACATATTCTGGGAGGGATTATTGATGATGAAATTCCAACGATTGTGAAAATGGGATTTATCGCTCCAATTTCGGATCGGCAAACTGCGATTAAACTGAGTGCTGAAGCAGAAAAACAAAATAGGATTATCGAATGTCATTATCTTATTGATACAGGAATGGGAAGATTGGGAATATTATATGATGAAAGCCTGGAGGTCATCGAGAAAACAATTCAGCTACCTGGATTACACTGCACCGGCATTTATTCTCATTTTCCACAAGCATACGATGATAGAGATTTTTCAATTAATCAAATTAATAAAATTGGAAATCTTCTAAATTCACTCGAACAAAATAATATAAAATTTAAATGGGTGCACGTTGCCAATAGCGACGGTATAAATAATGTTCCTGAATCGTACAAAGCTCCATTTACAATGGTGAGAACAGGAATAAACTTATATGGTGTATTTGACCTTCAGGGTGCCCAATCAGTTGAATTATCGCCCGTTTTTACTATAAAAGCACGATTAGTTGCGGTGCGGACTTTACCAGAAAAAATGACAATTGGCTATGGCAGAACCTATAGGACAAAACAACCAACCCGCGTCGGAACCGTTTCGATTGGCTACGCGGACGGGGTTCCACTGGCTCTTTCGAATAGAGGGACATTTTATCTCAGAGGAAAAGAATGTCCCATTTTGGGCAGGATTTCCATGGATTACACAACGATTCAAATTTCTCATGTTTCTGAGTTGATTGTCGGTGACGAAGTAATCTGTTTGGGCAGCATGATTCCAATAACCGAATGGGCCAAAGCAAAAGAAACCATTTCTTATGAAATCATCTGCTCAATTGGTAATAGGGTAGAACGCCTTTACCTCTAGCCAGAGACATCGGGATCAACAACCAAGGACTTTTTTACAGTGATTAAAAAGTTCTCGTAAGTCAAATGGTTTTTCAAGCACCGAATCATCATCGCTCAACAGTCCATCGATTCCATTTGGAAAATGATAGTCAATGAAACCGCTCGTAATAATAATTGGCAGGTCCCCACGTAACGATTTAATTTGCTTCATCGTTTCGATACCATTGATTCCCGGCATCAACAAATCGAGTATAACCAAGTTTATGCTATAGTCTTTTAAAACGTAATCAAGACCCTTATACCCATTGTCGGCCAAGATTACTTTATAACCATGCAATGTTAAATATTCACTGATGAGGTATCTAAATGACTCATCATCATCAACGACTAGTATATTTGCTTTGGCAGGTTTTTGACTTTTATCATTGGACTGCTTGCCATTAATAGATGAATTCTTGCCTGTTGATCCGTGTTCATCTGTGAGCTGTTTCCGTTTCTCAGGAGAAAGAAAAATTCCTTTATCCTTGGATAATGACAGTAAATCTTTGGGACAAATACGATATCGTCCACCCAAGGTGCGTTCTGCAAAAAGATCCTTATTCTGAATCCAGCGAACAACTGTAGCTCGATTTACACAACAAATATCTGCAACATCTTTTGACGTCAAATAATCTTTAATTTTTGAGGCTCCTTCTTTCACTTCATCTCCAATCTATGGATAGTACGTTGTCTCTCCTTAAGCCAAATGTCGTATCTGAGAAATAAATCTACAAAATCTTATTAGTAAGACTGTAGGATAACGTCAGTTACCACTCTTTTCAACTTCTATATTACTATCCAAGGAATTTATAAACGTTCCCAGCATAAACCTGAGATCTAGCTGAAAGCCATCTGAAAAACATTTCAAATAGAACTTAATTCAAGTGGATTCGTGCGACTATAGCTTGATGTTCACTTGATCGTTTACGCTCAGTTTTGCAGTAAATTGATTTTAAATTTTTACTACAAAATATATAATCAAGGCGGAGCCATACCCCAAATTTACTAATTAGTGTCTGTCCCGAAATTTCTAAGCTTTTGCTGCCGAGCATGTTGCAGCACCAAAAAAGTGTTGAATTTCTATAAAAAATCTTATGGATGAGATTGAAGTCCTTGTGGCTAATGCTATGTTTATTTATGACGTAACGTATTTATAATTAAATAGTTATAAACAAAGACATCAACTACAAGGATACCCATAATCTATGAGGAAAGCATCCAGAATACAAGAAAACTCACCACAAATTCAACTTGGAATTTGTCCGATAAGTGAAATGACATTTGCTCCGCAATCACGTGATAGTGTCACTCGTTTGCTGGTTGGACTTCAACATG
>JAJFLO010000190.1 GCA_021772675.1 Verrucomicrobiota bacterium
CTGATTAATTCATGCGATTCGTCGCGAGAGCACTTAACTCGCTCATAATAAATTGATTAGAGAAAATTTCACAATGAAAGTGAATTTTCATTCACTGAGATGTAAAATTGAGTTAATCGGCTTATTTGAGCAGAGATTAGGCCTCGCAGCAGAATACTGATGAATTATTCAGGCTAAACAAACTGAACTTGATTATTGCTTTAAATTTCCTGAATTGTTCATGACATCGTTTAAGTTTTTTCGAGCGTCTGGATAATTGGGTTTTAATTCAAGAGCAAACTTATAATTATTTATCGCTTTGCCGATATCGCCAATTAATAAATATAATCCGCCGAGATTATTGTACGCTTCCGCGAAATTCGGTTTTAACCGGATTGCTTGTTTGGTATGGTAGATGGCATTCTGATGTTGACCACGCTGCTGAAAAATATTTCCCAATATAAAATGGGCCATATAAATGGAGTCATTGTAATGAAGCGCGTATCGCAAATGACTTATTGCCTTATTAGCGTCCCCATTTTTCCAATATGATTCCCCTAATTTATAGTGAGCCATACTGAAGGATGGGTTGGAATTAACCGCTTCATAAAAATGGTCAAATGCTTTTTCTTTATCGTTCATCCCTAAATAAGCAAGACCAAGATTATAGTGAGCTTTGGCATTTAATGGATTGTATTTTAAAACGATATTGAATCGAATCACTGCATTTTTGAAATCGTTTTTCTTTGAATAAAAAATGCCCAGGTTAGTGTTTGTAAATACTGAATATGGATTTATTTCCAGACATTGATGATAAAGGTTGTACGCAATTTCCAATTCTCCAATTTTGGTTAGAAAATTTGCATAGTTATTTAATATTCTCACATCGTTAGTCGCTATTTCAATTGCGGATTCAAACGCTAAAATTGCACGATCTTTTTCATTTTTTCGGCTATATGCCATTGCTAGATTATTATACGCCCGCGCATGATTTGGTTTCAGGCGAATAGCTTCTTTATAATGAAATATTGCTAAATCAACTAAACCCCGATTAACATTGATGAGACCCAAATTATTATGCGCAATCCAGGCTTTTGGATTTTTAGCGAGAGTATCAATCCATAAACTTTCTGAATTCTTAAACGCATAGCAATGAAACCAAGTTAATGTCCCCAGTACTGCAAAAATGATTGTGAAAAGGAAATATTTCTTGCTCCCGCATAGCCAAGGAGACATCCCCAACTGACTATCATTCAATGTCAAATGCTTAAATAATAAGAAAGCAAACATCACAATGATAGGCACACTTCCCAAATATTGAAAATGATCGGCAACAAATGAATATCGCATAGGGTAGACGTTAAAAAATCCCAACGCAGGAAATAGAGTAGCGAGAAAAAGAACGAGGGAAACGCATATTGAACGGCAATATTTTTTGTGTCTCATCACGAAAAATGTAATTAGAACTATTATAAAACTGACTGGAAAAAAATATTGCACAATATTCTGACCACGGATCTCCCACCGCTCATAAATGAAAATCAATGGATCCGGCCATAATATCTTTGCTAGATAAAACCAAAGTGCCCGGCCAGCGATTAAACACCGCTCCAAGAACGAATAGTCCCATTCCCTGCCAAATGCGCCGACATCATATTTTTCTAAAAAAACGGTTTTGGTTCCCAGAATAAATCCAATAATAAAATAGGGACAGAGTAACATTAACGATTTCACACCATCAACTCGTTTTTTCCACCATAATATTATGATAAGTGTAACTGGCAAGGAACATGTCACCGTTTTACTCAACAATGCACAAATAAAAAGAATAAATGATGAAAAATAACTGACCACTTTTTCTTTTAATGGATACTTATTATCCTGATAGCGATCATAAAATTTCAAATAAGCTAAAAGCGAGCAAAGGTAAAATAAACCTGAAAGCACATTTTTCCGTTCAGTAACCCATGCAACGGATTCAACATGAACAGGATGAATCACAAAAATAACTGCAGCAATCCATCCCCAGGGAATTTTTAGGTAAACCAGAATTCGCCATAGCAAAAGTGCATTAATAATATGAAATACCAAATTAATAATATGATAACCAAATGGACGCAATTCCCATAGCTGATATTCTAACCAGAATGTTGTATGCACTAGTGGGTAGTATTGAGGAATGGCTCCGGGTTTAAACCATATATCTTTTAGTCCTGAGTAGGATCTTAAGGTTTTGTTATTTGTAACGTAATTGTCATCATCCCAAATAAATCCACTAGTTAATGCCGGACTATAGACAATTATAACAGTCAGAATGAAGATTAAGACAAATAGTCTTTCATTGGTATTTATAGAACTCTGGCTTTGATTGTTCATGTAGGATTATATGTCAGGTTAAAGAAAAAGTAACATAGACCTCCAGGTCAGTAAAAAAGAACTGGATGGTTTATCCTATCCCTGAATCCAATACTCCACAACACAAACTTGGAGATTTATACTACTCGCATTTCATTTCCAATGATTAAGAGCATTGGCTAAATCTATATCACATTGGATACTAGCCTTTTCACTATGGGTTGTCATTTTACAAATACACTCCCGTTACAGGAATCAGATAAAAAATCCGGATGATGATTTTGAGATACTATCGTTTTTGTAAGGTGCGGTAAAAACGTGTTTATTTACTTAAAGTTAGCATGTGAAGGTCTTTTGAATGTATAAGCCGTCGTTAGGACCAGCCCTCTAATTTATCTACCTGAAAATTTATTTTTCCTGCGGACAATCTAGCCTGTATTATTTATAAACTTTTGTAATGAGAGTCATCAGATTGCGTGAGATCAGTGAGTTATGAATTTCAGTCGCGTGCAGAAACAGTGAACTATTTCGAACCCGAATAACTTCACAACTCGTTGATATTATGTGATATGATGACTTGTAATAGAAAGTTTATGCATAATG
>JAJFLO010000020.1 GCA_021772675.1 Verrucomicrobiota bacterium
AAGTTATAAAGTTCTGCGGGTTCGAAATAGTTCACTAATCCTGCACGCGAATAATATTCATAACTCATTGATTTCACGCAATCTAATAACTCTCATCACCAAATTTTATGCATAATCCAGGCTATGCACAACGATCCATATAACGAAATCCGCCATAAATCTAAATCGCAATTTTGGATAATTGATTTTTCTCATGTTCCATACACATAATACAATATCTCCATGAAAGTTGTACTTGCAGAAAAACCTTCGGTTGCCAGAGATCTTGCCAGAGTTCTTAACGCCAGCAAACGGCACGATGGCTATTTTGAGGGTAATGGCTATCAGATAACCTGGGCTTTTGGACATTTAGTCGTATTGAAAGACTTCGAGGACTATGATCCTGCGCTTAAACGATGGCGTCTTGATACGTTACCTTTTGTCCCTGATAAATTCGAATTGAAAATTGTTAAAGACAAAAGGAGTAAACAGCAGTTTCTGATTATTAAGAAATTACTTCGATCTGCTTCGGAAATTATCTGTGCTACTGATGCGGGAAGGGAAGGTGAACTCATTTTTCGCAACATACAAATCCTTAGCGGCAGTACAACGAAACCATTTTCCAGATTATGGCTGAGTTCATTAACGGATGAGGCCATTCACCGGGGATTAAAATCGCTGATGCCGGGACATCGGTTAGACCATCTGTTCGCCGCCGCTCGCTCACGCAGTCAGGCGGATTGGATTGTCGGGCTTAATGCAACACGCAATTATACCTTGCGTTTTGGCAATAATAATCAGTTATGTTCGGTCGGCCGGGTACAGACTCCGGTTCTGGCAATGATCGTTAGGCGAGACGATGAAATTCGATCGTTTCAGCCGGAATCCTATTGGCAGCTTCATACTATCTATCGTGACACGTTATTCAAACACACCGAAACGGATTTCAAGAGTGTCGAATCGGGAAGAAAGACTTTAAAACAGGTTCTTGAACAACCGTTTGCGATATCCAATATTGTGTCTAAAAAGCAGGTTGAAAAACCGCCGTTGTTACATGATCTCACGGAACTTCAAAGGGAAATGAATCGGCGCTACGGCATCACTGCAGCCACTACCCTTAAAATTGCTCAAAAGCTCTATGAAGATAAATTAATTACTTACCCGAGAACTGACTCCCGGTATCTCACTGACGATATGAAATCGACAATCCCTAAAACACTTCGGGCTTTATCTCACATAAAAGAAGCCGAGATAGCCAGGCTGGATCTGAAAAAAATGCCGTTTAATAGCAGAATTATCAATGCCGGCAAGGTTACCGACCATCACGCAATTATCCCGACAGGTAAGATCCCCCATGCGAACGATTCGCAGGAACTTAAAGTCTACGACGCTATTCTCACGCGATTTATCGCCGTTTTTTATCCCGCGTGTGTGAAGAACGTGACAACGGTTGAAGGGAAGAGCAATGCCATTCGATTTATCACCAAAGGTATTTCCATAATAACTGCCGGTTGGACCGAATTATATCCAAAGCCGAAAAAACGGGATGATGAGACTGGCGACAAGATACTACCTCTGTTTAAGGTAGGTGAAATCGGACCTCATGCCCCTATTCTAAAAGAAAAAACAACGCAACCTCCTAAACATTATAGTGAAAACACGCTGCTGGCAGCGATGGAAACGGCAGGAAAGTTCGTTGATTCAGAAGAACTGAAAGAAGCGTTGAAAGACAAAGGAATTGGTACGCCGGCGACACGAGCATCGATCATTGAAATTCTGCTGTCACGAAATTATATCGAAAGGAAAAAGAAGATTCTCCTTGCTACAGATACTGGAAGATACTTAATCTCCATTGTCCAGAACTCCGTTTTGAAATCTCCGGAAATGACGGGAGAGTGGGAGCATCAACTAAGGAAGATTGAGAAAGGAGACCTTTCCCCGGAAGTTTTTATGAAGGAAATCATAACCTTTACCAAAGAGATTCTAAGAACCAGCGCCTTGATCCAGGTCAACCGTTCCGGGATCGGCCCCTGTCCACAATGTGGCAAAGCCATCATCCAGGGAAAAAGAGGATATGGTTGTTCTAGATGGAAAGATGGATGCAGTTATGTATTGTGGATGGATTATAAAGGGCATGCACTGGGGATCAGCGAAGCTCAGGAACTTTTGCAAACAAAAAGGTTAGCCAAACCGATTACCATAGATGACGGTGATTGCAGGAGACAAATTCTTATCTATCTTAGTGAGCGCGGGCAGATTTTGGAGATCCCGTATCCCGTTCACACACTAACTACGAAGATGAACCCGGCTGGAAACTCCTCGAAGAGGTCAGAACCGACAAATGATAGTTTTGGGAAGTGTCCCCTTTGCGATGGCGTTATTATCGAAAGGAAAATCTCTTTTTCCTGCTCAAATTGGAGAAATGGTTGTAAATTTGTCATATGGCGTCAGATGTCAGGTAAAACCATAAGTAAAAAAACAGCTAGCGCCTTGTTAAGGAAAGGATCAACGTCGATGTTAAAAGGTTTCAAATCCAGAGCGGGAAAAGAGTTTCATGCAAAACTGATAATCAAAAACGGTAAAGTGGAGTTCGATTATTCCTGATGATAGAATCGGATAGGGGCCTAAAAAGAGCAGTTAACAGAATAATTTGGATTGATCGTAACTCACATTTTAGATTTCAAATTTGAGATGTTAGATTGATTGCAACTGAACACAATCAGCCATGCCCGAAGCGGAACTTAAGGAGCGAACAAAGCCTGTTTGCATTGCAATTCATGAGGTTAGTTGACAATTTATCAAAGATGGCAGGCGGTCACGCTATTGACGATCAGCTTGTCGTGCGCAGTCCAAAGCCGAATTTATCCCAACGTTGGGCCTTGTCCTTGAGGAGGCGGATGAAACCGGCTTCCAGCTCTAACTCATCATTGAAATTAGCCGGTAATATTGACGTAACCGACGTGGTAGGAAAATCTAAAATGGTAAACATTCAGTATTATGTTGAGCTCAACATAACCGATCACTTTACATAATCCAGAAACCCCGGCGTTAGACCCTGAGACTTGGAAGAAAGTTTTGGAAGACGAAGGATTCAACTCTGTTTTCTTTTCGGATGAAATAGCGCATGAGCTAGGTCAACAGATTCTGGTTGCTGAAAGTGATGGGCGGGTTCGACAAAAAACGACGTGGAGTATTCCTGCGGATCCGGCCTCAAAAAAAGCGGTTCCAAACACAGGAAAAGATGAGGTAGGTGATCTGCTGGTAGGCATAGTCTCAGAGATAACACATATCGAACCAGGACGGTTGGATAAGGACGCGGATTGGTCTGAGTTGGGAATGGATTCACTCCTGTCCATGCAACTGCTAACTGTGATAGAAAGTCAGTTTGGGCTGCGAATCTATCAAAATGAATTGGCCGAATACAAATCACTGAGTAAGTTGATCGAGTATGTGAAACGAGAACGCGTAGAATTAAAAGAAAACAGACCAACTGCCACTGTGTCCATTCCCGATGCCGAAATCTGGTCAGATTCCGGGCAAATAACCGCTCCTTGTGATCTGGATCAGGTGGAAATTCCTCAAAAAATTATACCTGAATCCGTGAAGGTTTTTTTTGAATGTAGTTGTGAGGCAGTAAGTATTTAGCTGTAGTGACTACTGCAACTGCTTACTAACGAAGCAAATGCATTTAAAGAAAGCCTCCGCGAAGTGGCGACATATTGCTAATTTGTAAAATACCTAACGTGGACAAGCCACAACCAAACAGGAATGATTTAACAAACATTGAAATAAATGTATGCTTCACATCAGGCGTAAA
>JAJFLO010000191.1 GCA_021772675.1 Verrucomicrobiota bacterium
TACAAATAATAGTCTATATATGCCGACAAATAAATATCACAAATAGCTCAAAAAATTTTGTTTATTTTTGAGGCAGGAGGAGACTTTTTTGCCAAAATTTTGGAAAAAAGGCTTGACATCAATAAGAAACTATGACCCCGATTACCCCCGGGCTGGTAATGTCAATCGATGAGCCATGCATCGATGTTGTCAAGCCATCTCCAGAACTTCCTCCCATCCACTTTTCGTAGTAGGATGGCTTCTCCCATCCAAAGTTAATAATAGAGACACATTTTCCGTTATGTAAAACTTGAATCATGGCCTTACGGCAATCACACGTCGAAGTGGTGCAATAGGTATCAACGAAAGTATAGTCGCCGTCTGGCAACTCTGAACTCTTCGCAATATTTACGGTACGAACTTGGTGTGCACTGCCGATGATTTCGCCTGCCGGAATAAACTTCATAACGTTTTCATATCTCCGTTCCCTACGTCGAACGTCCATGTGCTGAGTCACCTGAAATACACCGCCGGAAATGATGAACTTCGCTATAAAATTTTGCCGGCGTATTTCAGGTTAAACTCAAGCTATTTGTTCGGTTTTTAACTTTACATACAGCATCTACAAATATTAAAGCCATCACCTGTATTGCAAGATCCGCTCGCTTGTCTCCTGTATAAGAATCAAAGTCCACACGCCCCATATCTCTATATCCGAAATCAATTGCTATTTCTGTCTGTCTACAGAGTTCTTCTAATCTAGGATCAGATAATTCTGAAATTGTTTTTGATACCATTTTTCTAATAATTTCATGCAACTCTAAGGCTTTAAATTCAGCAAGGCTATAAATTGGCTTTTCGAGTATTGCATCCCAAACACTCTTCTCTCATACATAATCCACTTTATTAGCTTCAGCTACGACATAGTCTGCCAATTGCATTATGTGAGTAATCTTTTTAAGTCTCTTCATTCTTACTTAGCCGAACATTGAGTCAACTCACCAGGAAATCGCTACGATTTTCTGGTTGAGCTGAACGCTTGGTTCGGTCACGGAGATCAATCAATTTGGAATGTGGTGTTTGTTGACGTTTTTTAAGATCAGCTATTATCTCTGTCATATTGTGATTATGTTGGTCTGCATATTGATCCCTTAGACGCCAAACTTCGGTAATTATTTCATCTCTATACATCAGTTTCATCCTCAGTTAGGAGTTCTAGTGGTGTGCAGATTTCAGGGCATACATACCCAGCAATTGCACAAGTTGATCTCAACATTGGTTTTGTAATGGCATTGTCAATATGTCGGCAATTCCAAGTAAGCAAAAATCGATACTATGGACAGCTGCGACAGCAACATGTAATGCATCAGGTTCTGCTGAACCTGGAATTCCACCATCGGAAATTAGTTTAGCTGCCAATTTTTCTGTTTCTTCATCAATCAAAAGTTCTGGGATTTCATCTAATGAAGCAAGGCGCCTTAACGATGCATCGGAATCTCCTGCGGATGCTTCAGCAATAACAAGCTCAGATGTAAAGAGTTCATAATCTGGCCGCACCTCCTCCCGCCATTGACACGTAATTTGCTGCCAAGCAGCAGTTCTTACATCGCGACTTGGTCGTGCGGTCAAGTAACTTGGAATTGATGCTCAATGTAAATTCTTTTCTTCATTCCTATAATATAGCATCACTAAAGCGCAAAAAATACCCGCCACATATTTCTTAGACCGAACGTTTGAATTGATCCACCTGCTATCCAAGAAAATATTGAATACTACCATCACATTGATGGCATCAAGCTAAACTCAAAATCGTGCGCTGATATAGCAGGTTGGAATCAATGTTTTGTTCGCTTTTTTGTTTTAGAAAACCACATCATGCTTATTCTCAAAAAGGATGGTTGCTTTTCCCTCCCTTGAAGGCACGTAATCCCAGCGTTCAGCTACAATTTTCAAGTGCTTTTTTGCAGATCCACGCGGCAGTCCTAATTCACGGTCGACATCAGTATAGCGAATCACACTGGTATTTTGATGTCTAGATGGACGTGAACCCATCCAAGATTCAAGTATGGAAATTATATCGTTATCGTCAAATTCTTCCTCTTCTTCTTCGGAAGAGGAACTTGATGAGCTTGAACTATAAAATGTTTGAAGTGGCCTAAATCTGAGTAACGCTTTCCTTACACGGTTAGTCGCTGGGCCAAGGGCCGCGACTATGTTGCCGTCTTTACGATTGGGTTCGTAGATACCTGGCGTTATTCCTATCAAATCACTGGGTATGTGCAATTCTTGGTCCCTCGGAATAAAAAAAAAAGTCCGCTCTTTTCCTAGTCGGCCTATGAACAGTCCAAGTTCGAAAACCACATTATCTCTCACGGCATGTGCTGATTGATCACGCATTTAGGTCAAATCATCTGGAGAAAAAACGAAAAGTCCAAAATCAACGTCATCCAAGATATCGAGGAGAGATTCCAAAGAATATCGAGACAAGTCAAAGACGCCTTGTGTCCAAACAGTTGACTCGGCATCCCGCTCAAGACACTCTTGGGCAGCATATGCAATATCGAGATTCTCAACTGATGAACCTATAAATAGTCTTGCTTTCGTCACGAGTTTTCCTTTCAGCGAACGTTATGCTGAGTCACCTGAAATACGCCGATGGAAAACGGTTCCTTGGAGGTAAAACTTCGCCGACGTATTTCAGGTTGAACTCGAGCGACTTGTTAAACTTTTTTTCTTTTCGTGTTCAAACTGGGCTACGAGAGTACTCTTTTTGAAAATACCTTCCACCTCATAGACTTTCAAGTAGCAAAAAGTAAAGGAGGCATATGTATCGCTAATTGAGATAGTTCCTTCATCGAACAACTTGTATAAATCGTCAATCGGTTTGCTGTAATGGAGATTCCTATCAGCTTTCTTAGCTCCACCGTAAAGGTCGATAATCGCGTATGAATGAGCCATATGGCAAAGATCTTCTACATTACGTATTGGTAATAATTTCCCTGATAAGAAATCCTTTTTTGCCCGCTCGTAGGCCGATTGAATTACGTCTGTGAAAGGAATGTCCGCCATTAAATACTCACATGTACTTTTTGTTTAACGAATAGGATAACTCACGGTATCTACTGCGGCGCAGCGCAGTAGATACCGTTGATGTTCATCCGCTGGTTATGATATCGTTTGACCATGAGTCCATAGCTCATATTCACTTATGTCTATTTCACTGTTCCAAACTACGGCATAGCCACCTTGATCGACCTGTACCGATTTAAACAAGACAGGATCTCTTAATGGAGAAAACATTTCTTTCTTCAGCAATGGAGAAATATTGTACTGCTTCATTGCCGATTGTCGAACTCCACTACCAAAGTGCGATCATCAATAGTTTCAACAGATTTTATTTTAGGGTATTTCATTGGTCATTTCAGAGGAGGCAGCTTATGGAATTCCTGGCTGTCCCAAATCTTTTTGTTTCTAAATTTTGCTGATTAATATTGGTGTTGCCGGAGTTTTTACGAATCGCTTCCGACAGGATAGGATTGGTTTTTGATCAACCTGATCGGGGATGGGAACTGAATACGCTTTTCCATTCAGTTCGTTTCCACAATAATTAATGAACCTGATGTCATTGGATATCGTCTGAAATGAGTGATATCCCTGCCCCAAAATTGTCTATTTCAGGTATCTGGAGAATGGCAACACAAAAAGCGTAATTCGGGCATGGGACAGGGATATTAGCTCAATTTCTTTGTTCGCTAAGTGGTTATTATCGCTAAGAATTGTTGATGTTCAAAAGTTAAATGAT
>JAJFLO010000192.1 GCA_021772675.1 Verrucomicrobiota bacterium
GCTCAAATAACTTTACCCGATGTAATTTCATGTAGTTCAAAAAGCGTGTACACTACAAAAAAACTCGTAGAAGAACGTAAACAGTTCAAAAATAAGTCCATTACAACTCAATAATAACTTATAATATTTTCGAAGATCCGATTTACGATGCTTACAGCTGTTCACATATGTTAACCTTATCATCCAATCCTTGCCCTCACCCGGTTTCAGACTGCCAGGAGGGTGTCTGCCTCACGGTTTCTCCCCCGGTCAATTTGACCTTTGGTACTTGTTCGAAGGGCGTCAGGCCATCTACAACAGCGCGCAGATACGCCTGCCTTCTCAGGATACCGGTGGCGAAACACCGGGTTCAGTCACAAAACTGCGCTGAACAAAAATATGACGACCTCGTGTCGCCAATAATCAGTAGATGTGTTTAGTCGTTGGTGCTTGATTTTTGAAATTTGTTTGGAGTTTAATATTTGATAATTCGGATTTATTTAAATTTTGGTGCTTGATCACTATCAATTTGATGAATCGATAAAAAATGAATAGTGAATAATGAAAGATAAAGATCGGGAAAAATCTCAATTACTGATTATCAATGATTTGGAGGAATCAAAAAACCACATTTTCGAAAAGTAGACGTGGTTAATTATCGACGATGAAAATGAAGTTCATGATGTGACCCGTTTAACGCTTTCTAACCTTGAATTTAATGGGTTAAAACTGGATTTTATTAGCGCTTACACCGGAAAAGAAGCAATGGTAATACTTCAATTCCAGCCAGATATAGCCATAATCCTTCTAGACGTCGTTATGGAAACAGACTACAGTGGACTGGAAGTCGTTAAGTTTATTGAAGAAGAACTAAATAATCAGAAAATTCAGATCATATTGTGGACTGGACAACCCCGTTTTTCCCAGGAAAATAAAGTCATCAATAGTTGCTACTATGAATTTTATAATATCTTTAAGGAAACGGTTGTGAAATTCTTTGAAAATATTGAAGACTATCATGACGAATTGACTACTTTATTAACCGAAAAATTCAAAATCATCGGCACACGAATTTCGAAAAACTGAATACGACGGGTATAGTTCTATCAAAAAGGCGATCTCAGAGTCCAATAATGAACTACAAATTTCCTCTGTACTCGATTGTGTAAAAACATTCAATTGGTCTGAAACCGCAAAAGAAGTTATTGATGTTTATGGTGCTTGCCTAAATTAAACGCATAGATATTCGATTAAGCCACTTCCAAATTCAAATATAAGTCATTCAGTCCAATAAAATACTCAAACGTTCGCTGTAGCTGAATTGGACTTTGAGATACTTATTTTGTTGATTAAGTTTAGTGCGGCAATACGATATGCCTCGGCAAGGGTAGGGAAGTTCATTACATTTTCAACGAAGACATCAACGGTGAATCCTGCAAGCAATGCTAATTGTCCCATATGTATTAATTCAGTAGCACCTTCTCCAATGATATGAACACCCAATAACTTTCGCGTGTCTCTATCTGCAATTAACTTTAACATACCATCCTGAATATCGGATATCTGACCGCGCGCGACTTCGTCATAACGAGTAAAACCTGTTTCGATAGAATGGCCTTCATTCTTTGCCTGATCTTCGGTCAAACCTACACTTGAGATTTCTGGAATGGTATAAATACCCATGGGAATGAAATTAAACGGAGATCCCGGGTCTATTTTTAATGCGTGACAGACTGCGCGGCGGCCCTGTTCCATCGAGCAAGATGCCAAAGCAGGAAAACCAATAACATCTCCTACAGCGTAAATATGAGGAATATTCGTTTGATAATTTTCGTTTACTAGAATATGACCTCGATTTGAATGATCTAATTCAGGGATGTCAGTTTGCAAATCATGTGTATTCGCTGTTCGACCGAGTGCGACTAGCATCTTTTCGCTTTCAATAGTTTTGCCCGATTCAAGGTTTGTGATAACTTTCGATAAGCTATCCCAATATACAGAACTTACTTTTTGATTCCCTATGAATTGACATTTGCGGTTCTTTGCAAAACTGTGTTCGAAAATACTGGTAATTTCTGGATCGAGAAAGCCTAATGCCCGAGGATTCGTGTCCACAATAGTCACTTCCACGCCCAAAGTTGCAAAAAACGAAGCATACTCACAGGCAATCACACCGCCACCGAGAACAACAATTGATTTCGGCAGATAAAGCATCGAAAGAATCGAGTCACTATCCAGAATGTTTTCATGGTCAATTGGAATTGTTTCAGGGTCACGTGGAGATGATCCTGTTGCGACGATAATAAAATCAGCACTTATGACTGTTTTAGAACCGGTAATTGCTGTTATTTCTATCTTGGATTCCGCTATAAATTTTGCACGACCGCGGATCATAGAGATTTGATTATCTTCCAATTGGCCCTTCATATAATTGACATGAGCATTTAAGACGTTTTCTTTTTGTGTCATAAGATTTTCAACCTGAATGTTTTCCTTGAATCTTAGGTCACAAAAATTGCTTGCCTTCTGGCAATGCAAAAAGTTCATTGCACTTTCACGGAGGGTTTTACTGGGGATTGTACCATGATGTACACAGGCGCCACCGACGTGTCTTTCCCGTTCAATAAGTGCGACGGATTTACCAGATTTTGCGGCCTGTATAGCCGCCTTTTGCCCCCCGGGGCCACTGCCGATGATGACAAAGTTAAAATGTTGACCAATACTCATAAAGACAGCATTTCAATGACGGATCTAATCTTCTCTTCAAGGGAAAATAAAAAATTGATGTCGTCTGGATAAAAATTAAGACAGTCGACAACGTCATGTGCTCTTATAAATTCTTCTGAATTTTTGTCGGGATCAATCATGTATGTAGCGAAGAGATTTGCTAAACATGTAATCATAACGTCATCGATAAATTCTGGAGCTTGAGTGAAACATTGATAGTATTTAATACTTGCGCTGATTTGCTGCGGCAACTTCCATGAATCAACTAATTGGGAGCCCATAATATGTTGTCTGAGATTTAGAATTTTTAAAAGATCAAATTGTGATAAAATTCTTGGCAGCTTTGGATCGAATTTTGTTAACAGATTTAAAATTAGAGGTTTACCAATTGAATGAAGTAGTCCGCATAGATATGCGCATTCCACATTTTTACGCTTTAAGCGAGCGATTTCTTTTGCATACGCACTGCTTGCAAGTGAATGGGACCAGATTTGCTTGATATCCTTTTCAAACCCTTTTGCATTGAACACGTTCCCTTTAACTGAAAGGGTAAGTGCTATTTCTCCCACAGCTCTAAATCCCAATCGGGTGATTGCCTGCTGAAGTGATACAATTTTGACATCGCTATGATAGTGGGCTGAATTTGAGATTTTGAGGATATTTCCAGCCAGGATTTGGTCCTGATGAATGAGTTTGGATAGTTCGACAGCACATTGACTCTCATCGTTCGCCATCGTCAGAACGCGGTTGGCAACTTCAGGCAAGAGTGGCAGCTCAAATTTTTTTTCTGACAGAATGATGTCA
Organism: Verrucomicrobiota bacterium; assembly: GCA_021772675.1. Classification (GTDB taxonomy): domain Bacteria; phylum Verrucomicrobiota; class Lentisphaeria; order JABSQK01; family JAJFLO01; genus JAJFLO01. The sequence continues at coordinate 3,511 of JAJFLO010000192.1, forward strand.
ATTTGCTGAATGAGTTCAGAAACGATATCCTTCTTAATCAGTTCTTCTTCAGAGTTCTTCATTGGTGATTTTATTGGTGTCGTAAGCATATCGATTTAATTTTAATCCCACCAGTGGGTTTAATTCCCCAACGCTTGCGTTGAAGCAATCTTATTAGTTAAGTATTGAGAAGATACCTCGTGGGCTTGCCCCGAGGAGTTTCATTTGCGTTTTATAAATTGAACTATATTCAATGCAGTCTTCGCATGAACTGAACCAAGTTAGACCTATCAGGTTTGAAACGAGTTTTATTAGTCGTTTAGATGGTGTTTCTTTATCGGTGTATTAGATTTATGGGATGATTCACTATTCGAATCGCGTTGGTAAGTAAACAAAATGAAGAAATACGAAATATAGGAGTTCAATATGTTTTTAATTGTTAAAGAAAGTGTTGATGAAGTCGCAGATTGGACTTCGAGCTATGTAAAGCAGCGGATTAACAATTATGAAAGCAGTGAATTTGATCCATTTGTTCTTGGCTTGCCAACCGGCTCTACACCAATACCAGTATATCGACGATTAATCGAACTTTACAAAAAAAAGGAGGTCAGTTTTTGAGATGTCCAAACATTTAATATGGATGAATATGTGGATATTCCCTCATGGCATCCAGAAAGTTATCGAACCTATATGTGGGATAACTTCTTCAGTCATGTTGATTTAAAACCTGAAAATATAAATTTATTGGACGGTGATAGTGATAAGGTTCCCAGCAATTATGGGTAAACGAAATATTTTGGAGGGTCACTGTCCTCAGTGACCGAGCACACGCAAAGCAAATGGTCACTGAGGACAGTGACCCTCCAAAAGCGTATCTTCCAACCAAGGGCTATACGAAATCTTAATAATTTTTCCGAAAATTTTATTCTCAGAAAACATTCACCCATAATTGGCGAAAGGTTGCCAAGCAGGCACTTACTGTTGGTATTCGGACAATTAGAGGTTGTTGTTAATGTTACTGGGTACAACAAGGCCTATGTGCTACATAAGGTCGTTGAAGAAGGGATCAATCATATGTGAACCGGATCAATGCTGCAAACGCATCCGCGATGTATCATCGTGTGTGATCAAGAGGCGACAATGGAATTGAAAGTTAGAACTATCCGCTATTTCAAAAGAACCGAGAATGAAATTGAGATACCTACTGGTTGGTAGACAAGTTCCACGTAAGTCCTTTGGTAGTGCACGGAGCAGTTCTCGATGGAGTTTTGTGAGTGTGTATTCAAAATGTGAGTGACTCTGGTGAATGCTCGGGTTGAGTTAAAAGTACGCGGTCATTCTTGGCTGCGCACATGTTATTCATTCGCCGCGGCGAACGATTTACTATTTGTCACTCACATTTTGAATACACACTCAGTTTTGTTAGCGTAGAAGCAGCAATTATGGGTGAGTTCCATTTATGAAACCCGTTGCTCTTACTTGAATTGCCGGCGTTTGGAGCGAAGCGTCAACAGTTTGATAGAGAAGCTGATGCATTAAAAGAAAGTCATTCTGCAAAAGCAGAACATTCGCTAAAATGTAAAATACCTTCCAGATAACTGGTTATATACTTATCGTTACGGATTCAGGTTTATCGTAAACTGACTTTGGTCTGAGTAAATGCGACAGGAATTTTACAGATATGAATAGATGTTTTCGTTAACTAATGAATATTGAATTTACAAATACGACGTAACTTTACTTTCATAAATCAACAATTATAAATCACCAAATCGTTATGTTCTTTAATCTATTACTATTGTTTATCGCCGTTCCAGTTGTAGAACTATTAATTCTGTTTAGAATTGGCGGAGCGCTAGGTGCTATTAATACGTTTGCTGTGATAATAGTTACTGGGGTGATTGGCGCTTATTTGGCGAAGCGACAGGGATTGATGATTCTAAAAAAAATTCAATCATCACTTGCACAAGGAAAAATCCCCACAGCTGAGGTTATTGATGGGGTGATTATTTTGGTTGCCGGAGCGGTATTGTTAACACCAGGATTTTTAACTGATATAACCGGATTTTTACTGTTGTTGCCATTTGGACGCAACCTTGTAAAGCTTTGGCTGATCAAAAAATTTACCACATTAATAAAATCAGGAAATCGGACAGCAGCTGCTACCGGTCGATTCTCGTTTAATATAAAATCGAATTCGGCAAACGAACCGATTGCACATCAAGATATCGATGCAATTGATGTCGAAAGCAAACCGATGGGCGATAAACCAATTGAATAAAGCGGTCGCATGGCACGTAACTCATTCGTGCTTTAATTGTATATCTAATTGGTCACTTTATTATGGCAAAGATACTTATAGCAGGGTGTGGTAAAATTGGGATTCGATTAGGGTGCAAGCTCGCTCAGGCGGGACATGATGTCTGGGGTGCACGGCGGGATATATCTCAAATTCCTCATCATATAAAACCACTTGCTATAGACTTTTTAGCACCACAAACGTTTTATGCAATACCTGAAGCCTTCGACTATGTCTATATTATTTTGACACCAGATAAATTCGATGATAATTCTTACAAATGCAGTTATGTGAATACTACCCGAAATCTCTTAGCACATTTTGAGGTGAAAAATGAGAAGCCTGCTCATATTTTTTTCACCTCAAGTACGAGTGTTTATGCGCAAATAAATGCAGAATGGGTTGACGAAAATTCCGAAACAGCACCCACTGGTTTTACTGGAAAACGGATACTGGAAGCAGAACAGCTCATTAAGCGGTCATCAATTTCAGGGACGTGTGTACGGTTTGCCGGTATCTATGGAGGAGAGAGGACTAGACTCATAGATCGAATACGAAACGGTTTCTCAAATTGTGGCAGTTTTGTAAATTATCGCAATTTAATTCATGAAGATGATGTAATTGGTATATTTCAACACTTACTGACTGTGTCAAAGAAGGAACACGTTTATCTTGGGGTTGATCATGAACCAGTTAGGGAATGTGATTTATTAAATTGGTTATCTGTCAAATTAGAGGTATCTATAAATCGTAGTATGCCCGCTGAAACACCATATAGAAAGCGAAATATAAGTAATAAACGCTGTGTTAATAAAAAAATAATTGAATCGGGCTATGACTTTTTGTTCCCGACCTACAAGGAAGGATATAGGACAGTCATGGGTCACTATAACTAGGTATATAGTAACAGCCTAAACACTGTTCTGGATTAGAAAAAATTTGATTAAACCTCGTCCCCAAAGCAATTTGGGTGCAGCAATTCAGGTATGCATAGCGGGTTTTATAAATGGAACTCACTCATAATTGATGAAATTTGAAAAAATAATTTTTAAATGGCAAAATGTCCAAAATTTACTTGTCTAACGTGTTAAATACTAAAGGTTCTGTACACATAATCATTGGTATTATTGAATTTGTTTTGCGTAGATGTTTAAAGTTTTAGATTTTTGGTATTCCAACATTTTTAGATTATCTTTAATTAGCCAATTGGAAAGTTGACGATGTAAAAGTTGTAAATCAGGGTTTAAGAATATATTATATTTATATTATCTGACATTTAGGTAATATTAAAACCTAAATCAATTATGGACCATTTGTAAATCAAAAAATTAAATACCTGGTTAAAATGGTACTATGGAATGTTCAGATATGGACATTTAATTTTGATTAAAATTAGTTTTTTTTTTACTTTCTGTTGATTTATGAGTATGTTACATTAATTATCTAATATGATGGAATTTAAAATGCTGTGCTTTATTACGCATGCTGTATTTCCAAAAAACTTTAATTAGCAGTTGGAAGATTTTCATATGACGTTTTACGAACGACTAAAGGACTTAGTAAAAAAGTCGGATAAAAAGGGGCTGGAAGGCCTTGATTCGGTTGATCCACAATTTTGTAATAGACCGCCAACGACGATAAGGGAGGTTTATCTTCCGAATATGGATACGGACGAATTCTGGTGTGAAATTTCCACTGCCCTGAAATCAGAATTTGAGGGGAAAATAAAGAAGTATTTTGACCTTGATGAAGATTTAGCCGGTTTTCAGCTTAGAAGTCGGATTCTTGGTCTTGAGCTTAGGAAAATAGATGAAAATCAAAATGGGCGTGGTTTCGTGATCGTTGGCAATGAAGGCTATATCGAACGTCTAAATGAAATCAAAGAAATTTATGACGAATACTACCGAGACCTTAAATTCAGTAATGAATTTGATAATGAGTTAAATCGTGCAGGATTTTACTGGGAAGGTGTTAAAAAGTAAGTTTTTTACCTTCCTTGTAAAAGATGAAATAGAGTATTTTATTGAGTTAATATAGAGTTACTTTAAGTTGATTTACTGTCCATCACAGATGGCAGTGGCATGGCAAGATTGTCATTGTAATTGCTTACCAATTTTATTTTTCCAATGTGTTTATTCTCCAAATCATTGCGGCTAAATGTTTTATAGTTACTATTGATTTTGTATTTAGTGATTAAATGATCGGCCAATTCTTTTCGTGATACTATTCTGCTTATTGGAATATGACGTAACCCTGTCAAATTTGATAACGCCAACTCCATAATTCGTTCCGAAAGAGCATCTGCCAATACTGCTGAACGATATTCATCGCTTATAATTGTCATGGGCAGGTTTTTTGACGACCGATAAATCAACCAGTCCAAATGGCCTGTTTTTCCATCTAAGGATGGACCAATAGGCAATCCGTAACGAATAATAATGCTGTTCTGCCATCCATGTCCTATCAGAGCCTCAGCGTCTACACGGGTTTGTCCATAAACAGTTATTGGGCAGGGATGGGATGTTTCAGAATAACTGCCATCACCACTGAAAACATGATCTGAAGAACAGTAAACCAATCGGGTTTTCTTTGGTAACAGACGTAATAATATCCTGATACTTTCGACATTTATTTCATTAGCCCACCGCCTGTTTTTCTCACATTTATCGACATCGCAAATACCACCGCAATGAATGAGTATTTCGGGATTGATTCGTGCAATCACATCTTCCATTTCGGATTCATTTTCTAAATTCGCACGTCCCCAGCTTGCGCATTTACTATTAGTGTTATGAGTATTGCAGACTGGGATGAGTTTATCTTTATATTGCAGATATAAATTCCAGCCAACAATGGAAGTGGCGCCAAGTAATAGTATGGATTGGTTTCCATTATTTATCATGATCGATGTCACTCATCAATCCCCAATCACCCAAAATAGTATATAAGCACGGAACAACAAATAGCACCAGTACAGTTGATGCAATCAAGCCGAACGTGATACTGATTGCCAGGGGGATTAAAATCTGTGCTTGTAAACTTTTTTCAGCCATTAGGGGGAAGAGCCCGGCAATTGTAGTTAACGATGTTAGGATAATCGCTCGAAACCGTTTTCTCCCTGCTTGTGCAGCACATTCAGTAAGATCAATGCCCTTCTGTCGACCATTCTTGAGAAAAATGACCAATAAAATCGAATCGTTAACGACAATACCTGCCAGAGACATAAATCCCAGAGTACTGGGCATACTAAGGTCAATACCCATAATCAAATGACCCCAAACAACACCGGTAAACGCTAAAGGAATTGCGACGAGCACAACTAGGGGTTCGATATAACTTCGAAATTGGAAACTTAATAAAATGAAAACACCAATGACACCCGTAAGCATTGCGTTGACCATTGATTGCTGGGTCGTTCCACCTTCTTTAATTTCACCTTCAAAAGAAAGATTGATGTTGGGAAATTTTTGATAAAAATCCGGAAGAAAACTTTTCTTAAGCTCTTTGAACACTTCGGCAGTGTTGGTAATATGTGAATCAATATCACCTCTTAGAGTAACGGCACGTAAACCATTGACTCTGGCAATTCTGGACCAGCCGCGATCTGCTTCAATCGTTGCCACTGTACCTATGGGGACTTGTTTCCCGTCGCTGAGGGTGAAGTAAAAATAATCTAAATCGGCCAAGCTATCTTGTTCAGACTGATTTAGTCTAACATCAATTTCGTACGATTCTTCTCCTAGCTGAATTTCATCTGCTGTAATTCCATGAAAGGCAGCCCTGAGCTGGTGTGCCATATTTGCGGCGTCTAGTCCTAAGGCCAGCGCTCCTTGCCTCGGTTTTATTTTGAGCTCATTCTTGCCAAATCGTAAATCGTCTGCAAGATTACTAACTCCTTCAAATTGTCCAAGCCACATCTTTAATGCGTTCGCAGCCAATTTTAATGTGTTGAGTTCATTTCCCTGTAATCGTATTTCTATGGGGCGGCCGGCTGGCCCAAAACTCGGCTCAGTAAATACCAGGTTGGTAATATCTGCAATTTTACCTGTTTCTTTTCGCCACAATGTTTTGATTTCATCAAGTCTGTTGTTTCGACGTTCTGCGCTTAATATATCCACATATAGTGTTGCCAGGTGTGGTCCATTCTCAAAAGCATCGGCATTTTTATTATATTGAACATATGTATTCTTTACTAGAGACTCACTATTAGGCTGATTCGGAGACAGGGCATGATTCACCCTGTCCAAGGCTGATGTTAATATCTCAACGACCTGCTCTGTTTGTTGAAGGGGTGTTCCGGGGGGCATTAATAATCGAGCAACAATTACGTCGCCATCCAATTCCGGGAATGCCTGAAATTTAAGTATACCGCTTTTAATCATCCCAAGAGAAAGTAAAAATACCATAAATACCAGGCCGATAAATAAATAGCGCCAGCTTAATGCAACGTCGATTAATCGTCCATATAGGTTTTCGTTAATCCATTTTATCGTATTGTCAAAAAAAGTGCGAAACTTTCCAATATTACCTTCGCTTTTAGCCTGTAGCGAATGTCCCAAATGTGATGGAAGTATTAAAAATGCTTCAACTAAGCTAATAGCCATGACTAAAATTAAAATTAAAGGAATGACTTTAAGTACTTTGCCGATATCACCACTGATTGATGCCAGCGGACCGAGAATGCATACTGTCGTTATAAATGATGAAATTACACCTGATTTTACTTCCGTAACGCCATCGATTGCTGCTTGCATTGGGGACTTTCCTGTCGTTAAATGAGCAGCAATATTTTCAGCGATAACAATACCGTCATCCATTAGCAACCCCAATGCTAACAAAAGACCCACCATTGTCATCATATTGATGGTGAGGTCGACGTTCGGCACCATGAAAAATGCACCGAGAAACGATACAGGTAAGCTCATCGTGACCCAAAATGATAGCTTTAAATTGAAGAATAGCCACATGGTGAAAAAGACCAATACCATTCCCTGGCAGGCATTTTTTATCAACATTTGCAACCGATCCACTACAAGAGTTGAGCGATCACTGGTGATAGTCAGCTGAATATTGGGTTGTCTTTGACGCTCGCTTTCGACAAATTCTTTGGCGATTTTCGCCATCCTAATGACGTCTTGATTTTTTGTTTTTTCAATCTGTAACACACCAGCTCGTTGGTTTCTGGATACGATCTTGTCTTCGGCCACTTCAAATAAATCGACCACATTGCCGATATCTCCTAGCTTAACCTGGGCACCGCCCATGTTAGCGAGAATAACCAAATTTTCTAACTCTGACGGAGATCGACGTTCCTCTTCAATACGCAATAAGATATTAGTTTCTGATGTTTCAATGGTACCGGCGGGAAGATTGATATTCTGTCGTGCGATGATGCCTGCAACATCTGATACACTCAAATTAAATCGCGACAGAGCTTCTGCTGCCAGTTCGATTCTAAATTGATGATCTGAAAAGCCTACTACTTCAATAAGAGAAATTTCTGTTTCCTGCTTCATTCGATTTTTCAGATCTTGACAATATGCCTTTAAATCGGTTGGTGTTATTAGACCAGTTATCATGATCTTAAGTACCACTTCAGTTGTCCCCAACCGGGTTATGATTGGATCTTCAATCTCAGAAGGAAAATCGTCAATTGCATCAATTTCGGTTTCAATATCATCTTTGAAAATCTGAAAATTTCCGTTATCATTCATTTCTACAGTAATAATACCAATACCTTCGCGTGCATCCGCTCTAATCTCTTTGACGTATTTAATTCCATGAAGTACATCTTCCACTCGTTGACAGATCACTTCTTCGACTTCTCCGGCAGTTGAACCGGGGTAGGGAATTTTTATTTCAATTTCGCTGGGAGTAAAATCCGGGAATGTTTCCCGGCGGAGTGAAGGGATGGTAAGGATACCGACAACGATAAATAACACCATTAATAAATTGGCCGCTGTTGGGTGACCAGTAAATATCTTAATCATTTGAGATTACTTTCACCAATTGCTTCAGAGGTAAGTGAAGTGAGGATGGAATAATTCATGATAGGTTTAACAAGCATACCTTCAATTATAGGGGTTGGATCAGAGACGATCAGTTTTTCACCTTTTTTTAATCCGCTGGCCAGGCAGATAAAGTCAGTTTGACTGAATAATGCTTTAACCTCACGTTTTTCTAACCTGTATTCGCGATTAACCAGGTAGACATTACCCTGATGGTATGCAGATCTAGGAATGACAATTTGACTACGACGAATTTTGCCGATTAATTCAACTTCACAAAAAGTCCCTTTTACCAGGGGAGGGCGTTTGCCAGGTATTGCCTTCGCGTAGGGATGGTCAACGGCTATGATAATACCAAGAGTTCGAGTTTGTGGATCTACTTGTTCCCGAATACCTGCAAATCGTCCATCCCATTCAACCTTGAAATCACCACTTTGAAGGCGAACCTTGGCCTTTATGTCAAATATCTTGCTTATTGATTCAGGATTAATTCCAGGCGCTAACTTTTTTTGATTATCGGGGTGGATTAAATTTCGGGCTTTATCCAAAAGCACTTGTGCTTCAACTTCGGTGACATCAATGCTATGCGCTTCAAATAGAAGCTCGCCAATAGCAAGGAATTGATCTTTTTCCAACTCAACTTCCCCGATACGACAGCTAAATGGTGTTTTGATAATGGTTTTTTCAAGGTCAAGATTTGCCTGAACCAATTTACTTTTGTGTACAGCCAATTTAGACTGTAAAAACTTTGTTTGCGATGGGTATAAGTTGATTGAATTTTTCAAAGACTGTAATTTTTGCTTTTGGGCTAGTACCTCGCGTTCTTCATGATCGACCTGTGCTTCTGAGACAGCATTAGTTGTCAGCAGGATTCTGTTTCGTTCAAGCGCATGTTGTGCGAGGGATAATGATGCTTCCTCAATGACTAATGAACTCTTGTCATTTTTTTCTCGTGCCTTGAGTTCCTCTATTTCTGCATTCACCTGTTCAATATCGGCGGTCAATTGAATGATTGTTAAATTATATTCAGTGGGATCAATTCGTAAAATTTCTTCGTTTTCTAGTATAATAGATCCGGATTTGAGTTCTGGATGTACAACAATAATATGCCCCTTAACCTCCGCTATCGCTCGCCAGATGCGTCCAGGTTTTGCAGTACCGTAACCCAACACTCTGGGAACAACATCAATTTTAGGTACGTCGATTACGCGCAAAACTCTCGCTTGTTCTTTCTGGGGCTTCCGCTTTAATTCTTTTTTATTACGTGTCATGTATCCAATAATGATCAATCCAAGTATTATCGGAGGTATCATGAGCATTCTTTTTAATTTTTCAGTATTTATGGGTTTCATGGTAATTGATCATCCTCAATGTTAGTCAATTGTGTAACAGGGAAAACATCAATTGAGCATATCGACATTCACTTTCACAACATCTTTCACCGATGCTTAATCACGAAATCCTCGAAATAGAAAAACTATTTCCGCCATGGCGGACTGTGAGCCTGTGGTTTTATTTGATCGCATCGGCAAAACCTACGGCAAATTTGAACGCGAAAATGCTTAATTTATTTTTGCCCAGATACTATGTATTTCTCAACAGCCAGTTGACATTCTGATCTGCTCATCATTATCAGAGATACTTAGCTTGAATAATTCAATAAACTTTCGTAGCGAGAGTCATTAGATTGTGTGAAATCAATGAGTTATGAATTTTATCCGCGTACAGGAATAGTGTACTATTTTGAACCCGGATAATTTTGTAAATCGTTGATATTGCGTGATATTATAGCTCGTAATAAAACGTTTATGAATTATCCAGGATAGTATCCTAACTAGTAAATTCAGGGTTAACTCGAAAAGTAACATAGATTCATTCGTGGTGGTTTTCGCAGGTGATCATGGTGCCAGGCCTGTATCAAATGCGACATACCACAAACTTGAATATTTCGTCGTCTGTTAAATTACCTTTCAAATTTATTATCCGCTAGATCCCAATTGCCGCCCAATGATTTATAAAGCAAAATTAATTTCGAAATTACGCCGCTTTGACTGACTGCCAATCTGTCCTGGAATGCCAATAATGAACGTTGCGCATCCAGTACGTTTTGAAATTGAGTTTGGCCACCTTTGTATAGTTGTTGAGCCAATTTAACAGAGTCGATACTTGCTTTTACTGCTCTTGAAAGGGCGTCCCTGCGAATTTTTTCTTGATTATAAGCCACCATCGCATTTTCGACCTCTTCGATCGCCAACAGAATTGAATTTTCATAGCGTATAAGGGACTGTCCCAAAATAGAATTTTCGATGCGTATACGATTGCGTGTTCGCTCACCATCAAATAAATTCCAGCGAAATGAAGGGCCGTACGAATAGGTTCTACTTTGATGATTGCCGGTTTCTCTAAATTGAGACGCATCAAAAGAAAAGAAACCAGTGAAGACAAGCCTTGGATATAATTCAGATCTGACTGAACTCATCCGTGCGGTTTGCGCCTCTACTAGCTTTTTTAGTCGTCGAACATCAGGACGACCTTCAATAACTGCTACAGGGATTGGTGCCTCAAACTTTTTGATCGGCAACGTTATTTGAGCTGGATTCGCAAATAGTTCATCAAATTCTCCAGGCATTTTTCCTAATAAAACGCAAATACGATTCATCGATTCCTGTAGAGAAACTCTTAAAATTGGTACAGCTGATTCAGTATCTGCCAGATTTGATCGTGCCTGGGCAACATCTAATGCGGGCGAAACGCCAGCTTTAACACGATCAATCGCTAGATTAAGGCTCTGCTGTTGAGCCTCAATGTTATCTTCAGCGATTGCCAGTCGACTCTGAGATAAACGCATTTCAATATAATTTAATGCGATTTCAGAACAAAGAATTACCAAAATATCACGGTAGTCGTCTTGTGAGGCTTCCCACTCTGCAGTTGTTGCTTTTAGTGACTGGCGAATACGCCCAAATAGGTCAAGTTCCCAATTTGATTCAATGCCGGAGGAGTATCTATTGAAGTCTTCGATTTTTGTTCCGAATGGCACGGTATTTGCGCTGTTTCGAAGCCGAGCATAAGATCCCGCAAAATCAATATCAGGGGCAAATTCTCCTGTGGTTAAACGACGTCTTAATTTGGATTCAGCAATGCGCAAATAAGCGTCTTGCAGACTCAGATTACCGCTGGTAGCATTAGCGATAATATCACTCAAAATCGGGTCGTCAAAGAGCGACCACCAGATTTCAAGTAAGTTGTCAGAACCCGTGCTATTATCTGGAGTATCGTTAATCCAGGTTTCTGGGATTTTATAATTGGTATGGAATTGTTTGGGACGAGCCCGACATCCGCTGCAATATGTAATAATTAATATTACAGATATAAAATGAAATTTTCGTTGAAAATCATTCATAAAGGAAAAATGTCTGAATTGAGTTAAACCACCAAAATATAGCCTTTGAGGACAAATACAAAATGAGTTGATATTATTGTAAACTATTCAATAATTCGAACATCGAAAAAAGATCTTGTAATGCATGAAGTTGCCTGACTTGTGATTGTAAGATTTTTCAAATAGGCTCTAATTTTAGTTTGGAATGTCTGCCTTGATTGTGGGGTTTTTATAGGACCGAATCATTATAAAATTTCATCGTCATTTTTTGCATGACAATAATCTCATTACGTAAGATAATAGTGTTGTTTTTTACGTAAAATATAAATTTTAATTATAAAACATTGCCCAAATTCATGAATAAAACGAAACAGACTGTCTTGATTATTGATGATGATAAAAATTTTCAGGACGTCGTTAGGGAATGTATTGCTGATGAGTATGAGGTGCATACTGCAATAACACCTGAAAAAGGTTTAGCCGCAGTGACAAAATTGACCCCGGAACTTGTACTGTTAGACTTCAATTTACCAAAGATGAATGGCCTGGACCTATTGAAAGAAATAAAGTCATTCCAAGATCCTCCTCCGGTAATCATGTTGACGGGTGAATCAGGCGTAAGTTGCGTTGTGGAAACAATTAAGTCAGGAGCGGCTGACTATTTAACCAAGCCTATAAAATATGATGAACTTCTAAAGGCCATTAAGCGAGTTCTTCGGACAGCCGCGATGAAAACAGAACTGACTCATCGCCGTCGACTGGACCAGATTGAATCAAAGGACTACGAAATAATTAGTTCAAGTAATTCAATGACTGCATTAAGAAAGAAAATAAGTATTATTGCAAATACGGATTCCAATGTTTTGATTGAAGGTGAAAGTGGTACTGGAAAAGAACTCATTGCTCGTCAAATTCATGCTCATAGTTGCCGACGAGATAATATCTTTGTTGCGTTGAATTGTGGTGCGATTGCGAAAGAGTTAATGGAGGCAGAATTTTTTGGTTATAAAAAAGGTGCGTTCACTGGTGCTCAAAATGGTGAAATCGGTAAATTTAAGCTTGCTGATAATGGTACATTACTATTGGACGAAATTGGTGAACTTTCGACAGAGGCTCAGGTAAAACTATTACGGGTTTTAGAGGAAAGTGAATTTTATCCGGTTGGCAGTAATCAATTAATAAAAGTTAATGTTCGAATTATAGCCTCAACGAATCGAAATTTAGAAAAAATGGTAGAGGAAGGCAAATTTCGAGAGGATCTATATTATCGACTGAATATTGGTTATTTGAAAGTACCGCCCCTAAGGGAGCGCAGAGATGATATTTTATCTTTAGTCAATTTTTTTATGAATAAGCTTAATACCAAATTAAACAAACAATTTTCTGGTATTGCTGATGATGCAAAAGAAACTCTTGTAAATCATTATTGGAAAGGAAACGTAAGGGAGTTACGAAATGTGATTGAACGGATAATGATCTTTGAAGACGATACCCATATTTTGGGTGAACATGTTGAATTTATTCAGGAATCGATCTGTAAAGAAGAGTTATATGATGTTACTGATCTATCTGTAGGGTGCATTGATACAAAGCTGGAAAAACTAGAAAAGGAATTAATCGAAAAATCATTAAAATCAACAAATTGGAACAAGTCAAAAGCTGCAAAACTGCTAGAACTTTCTCCCCAAAACCTTTATTATCGTATGGTGAAATACGGTATTAAATAAATCCTTTCACATACGTCATAAGCTTGACACTTCTGTCCCACTCATGCAAAGATGGAATTCGGTTCCGTTGTCGAACAAACAAGTCCTCTGTCATATAACCAGCATCCCATTTACCTCCCCGCTTTGATAAGTATTGAGATCAATTACCCCTCCCAGCCTGCATTATGCATAAACCTTTTTTTACGAGTCAACATATCACATAATCTCAATGAATTACACTATTATTCGGGGGCGAAATAGTTCACTATTCCTATACGCAGATAAGGCGATTGCAAGAAAATAACATACCCACTCGGTAATTTGGATTGACAGCCTCAAACTTGAATCCCATTGTCTTATACTTATCTGACACAAATCACTTCTTTATTGGCTTCCTCAAGTATAAAAATCAGAAAAAACTCC
>JAJFLO010000193.1 GCA_021772675.1 Verrucomicrobiota bacterium
TCAACGACAAGTTGCTCGCAGAAAAGCTGGCGAATCGGCAACGATTATGTCAGGCCCATGTTTCACCGACATTAAAATCAACGAATTGCGCCAAAATGGCACGGCCAAAATTGAGCAATTTACCTTTTCGAATACGGTCTAACTAGCAGTCTGTCGGACTTTGGAAATCGTTGCGAGAAAACAATGACATAGTACTTCTTTGAAAAAGTGGACGATAAATGCATCCAGCATTAAAATAAGTGGCAAACAAATACCGCATTTCTCTCAAAACATCTACTAGGGGAACGTATACAACGTTATTTCAGCACCTTACCTTGATTATCGAATGCCGAGTGTCTTTCTGCTGGACAGCAGAATCATTTTCTATTCATCGGTAAAATACTGAAATGATGTAACTTAACTCCTTTCGTTACGAAGTTGCTGAGAAAAGGAGGCCAGCTTCCTTAGCCTGGATTATGCATAAACTTTCTATTACGAGTCATTACAAAAATTCATGAATAATCCAGGTTAGTGATGCCTATTTAAAACGGAATTGCGCTTCACTTTTGCTTGCTGGACTATATGGTTTACCTGAATCCGTGACGGTAGGTTCAAGACGAAATAACTATTGGGTATTTTACAAATTAGCAATAGCCACTTCGCGGAGGCTTTCTTTAAATGCATTTGCTTCGTTAGTAAGCAGTTGCAGTAGTCACTACAGCTAAAGACTTACTGCCTCGCAACTACATTCAAAGAAAACCTTCACGGATTCAGAGTTTAGATATTAATTCGGTTTATCATCGATGGAAGAATTACTGAAAATATTCAATTTATTTTGATCCATCGGGTTATATGAATTGAACATAAGCATGTTATACTTCTTTTTAGCGAGAACATGATTTTGAATGACAGCTTTATTGTACCATTCCTTTGCTTTAACTAAATCGGAAGAGGTCCCGATTCCGCGCTCGTATGAGTTTCCCACCCGATATTGTGCATCAGCGATGCCTGCTCTTGCAGCATTAAGAAAACGAGTAAATGCTTTTTCTTCGTCCTTCACGATTCCAAATCCATCAACATAACACATTGCCAAATGATAATTTGCAATGGGATCATTTAATTTAGCTGCTTTATCATACCAGTAAAAAGCTTGCTTCTGATCCATTGGCTGCCCTTTTCCCAATGCATAACAATTTCCAAGATTTATCATCGCTTTTACATAGTTTTGATCAGCCGCCTTTTTATACCATTTTACCGCCATTTGAGTATCTTTTGTCAATCCAAAGCCATCTTCAAAACACTCGCCCAGTTTAGCTTGAGCTTCAGGGATATTTTCACTGGCAGCATCCCATAAAAACTGAACCATTTTTGCGTGATTCGGCTTCATATGCCCATTTTCACCACTATATAATTTCGCTAGCATTAACTTGGCTTGAAGATCGCCATGTTCTGCGGCCCGACCAAAATATTTAGTTGCCTGAGAAACATCATATATCACTCCTTTGCCTTGCAAGAACATCTGTCCAAGAATTCGTGAAGATTCTAGATTCCCATTATCTGAAGACCTATAAAAATATTTCGCCGCTAATTCGAATTTTTCATTCCTCATAAATTCCATCGCGGCCTTAAATTGTGCAGCCTCAACCTCCTGATCAGCGGATTTGATCAAGAAAGACAGCGACTTTTTTGGGTCGACGTCTACTCCAATACCTTCCAAATAACATTGGGCGAGATATAATTGAGCCAAAGGAAAATCTTGCGCTGCGGATTGAGATATCCAGTGAAATGCTTTTTTTTCATCCTTTTTTACCACTTTCGTCCCCTCTAAAAAGAGCATTCCCAGCTTCAACTGATATTCCCTATCTCCTTTCTTGGCTTTTTTCGTAATTTTGGAAACTGATTCACTTTTTGAATAACCATAGATCACTAAAAAATTAAAAGAAAATAAAAATAAAAATATTAGTTTAAGAATAAATTGCTGGTTGTAATCTTGGGGTTGTTTGTATTTAATAATCATTAGAATCAAGTTATCAGGTTAAGAATTAAAGTTAATCGCCCGAATAGTGGTTGAATCAGAAGTAATGAAAAATGCAAAAGGCTGGCAAAATGGGTAATCTTGCTCATACAAAAGAGGGCCTAACTTTTGCTCAATAACTCTCTGCAACTACCGAAAAGAGGCCCATGCGACTTGGGCGTTTTGTTTTAGCACTAAATAGATAATATAGCTCATATCTAACTTTTAACGAAAGTATCAAATTATAAATGGAAAAATCTAAATGGCATTCCCGGGATTTGCGAGTCGCCATCGTCGGCAGTGGCCCCAGCGGATTTTTTGCTACAGAGGCACTGTTGAATCTGGATATTTTAATTCAAGTCGACTTATTTGAATGTTTGCCAATTCCCTATGGTCTTATTCGATATGGAATCGCTCCAGATCACCCACGAACGAAAAGCATAATTAATAAGTTCAACTCTCTTGGTGAATCGAATAAATTCAGGTTCATCGGCAACGTTAATATTGGGGTCGATGTCAACTATAAAGAACTTCAGGATTATTATGATGTTATCGTATTTTCCTACGGTGCAAACTTGCCAAAACGTTTGGGAATTCCGAACGAAAATCTAAACGGGATTCATGCAGCTATTGAATTTGTACGATGGTATAACGGACATCCGCATAACGATCATACTAAATTTGATTTAAGTCATAAAGATGCAGTTATTGTTGGCAATGGCAATGTCGCACTGGACATTGCACGTATTTTAGGAAAAAATGTCAATGAATTGAAAGATACAGATATTACTCAATATGCACTAAGTTCGTTAGCAGCAAGCGCGATAAAAAATATTCACATCGTTGGCAGAAGAAGTCCGTTACAAGCCTCATTTTCTTTTAAGGACTTAAAAGAAATTTCAGAACTAAATGATTGCACAATGATCGTTAATCCAAATGATCTTGATTTAAATCAAGCCAGTAGGGAAGAATTAGAAAACCCTCAGAGTACTTACAAAAAATTGAATTACAGGTTGTTAGAAAACGCATCAAAAAATTCAAAATGTAAAAATGGGAGAAATATAATTTTCCATTTCCTTAAAAGTCCTGTGATGTGTAATGGCAGAGATCGTATCGAAAGCATTATTCTTGAAAAAAACGTATTGAATGGTTTACCTGAATCACAAAATGCCGTTGGAACAGGAGACAAAGAAGAATTGAAATGTGGTATATTGTTTAGCAGTATTGGTTATAGAGGATCAAAAATGAATAACGTCCCATTTGATGAACGTAAAGGTGTCATCGCAAATATTGATGGAAGAGTTGTAAATGACGGTGAAATCTTAAACGGGATTTATGCAATAGGCTGGATTCAGCGAGGCTCAAATGGATTACTTGGAACTAATAAACGCGATAGCACCCGGTTTATAAAGTGTCTTCTGGATGATCTTGATAAAATTAATCCCTGCATTAAACCCGATAAACGTTATATCAATGATTTGCTGAGCAAACGAGGTATAAAAACAACAAGTTTTTCAGATTGGCTGAAGTTAGATCAAATTGAAATTGAGCGGGGAATGAAACATAATAAACCGCGCGAAAAGCTGGTTAATATAAATGAAATTTCAGACTGTCTGAATTAATCGTTCCTATAATTTTAATCCCACCAGTGGGTTTAATTCCCCAGCGCTTGCGTTGAAGCAATCTTATTAGTTAACTCGTCAGTGAAAAGTTTTAGTCATCACATTTATTTTTTTTCAACAGTCGTGGTCTGGTTGTTTTTGATTAACTCCATATTAATTAAAGTCATTTCATCAACGATTTCAAGCAGTCGTTTATAATTGGCAGAATACTCTTT
>JAJFLO010000194.1 GCA_021772675.1 Verrucomicrobiota bacterium
CTGTACAGACAACCCAAAGGGCGGGCATTTCTGGCAGAATTTCATTTGCGTGGAAGACGACGATCCTCGGATCGACTTACTTCCATGCAAACGAAACTCCATCAAGAATTGCTCCGTGCACACCCGAAGGACTTACGCCGAACTTATCTAGAGTCCCTGAGAGCCCGAAGCCCCTCTCAGGCACATTTTATTAGCGCATCAAGGTGATATGGGTAGTTTTTAGATGGATAAAAATCTGCTTTTAGTCCCGATGAAACATGGATGACATTAAAATAGGATTTTTCAACAGTACGTTTCAGCTCAATTATAATCACGTCCAATGGCGTAAAGTTGTATTCTGTATCAGGGAAAAGCTTTGCCTATATTCTACCATCATAACTTGGAATCACAAATGACTCAATTTGATCATATACATCCATGTAAAATTGCCTTAGCTACCAATATATCAATTATTGTGTCCGTCAAATCGGGATGTTCATCAGGTAAGGAAATTCACTTAATTTGATAGACAAACTTTGCCATCCCGATGTACATGTGATGCTTTTCATTCGATGTCATTCTTCTAAAAGCCTCAATTTGCTGTGAAGAAAATGAAGTTCATTTTTTACCGACGCATTTGAGGCTGAGATTTTTTAAAATACGCCATGTCTCGATTTTTGTTTTACCCACGAACCCGCCTTCGTTTTTTATGGCTTGTTCGGTTAAAAATAGGTTAATTTAATCGAAAGAGACATTACCTGTGGATTCACATAGAACAAAAGTTGAAATTTGCTCTATGCAAAGCAAGCCCGTCCAAACTGAACAGGCTACCGCCATCGCGGTGCATTAACTATGCCCGCTTAAAATGATAAAAATATGTATAATACATAATAAATCTTCATGCCTTACTCAATAGAAGATGTTATTTGAAAAGGTGTTAATATGCGTAAGTCTAATGGTAAAGCAAGTTGGGTTTTATGTTATTTCACTAAATATATAAAAATGAATTATTGATCAGAAAGGTGTATCACATGCCCAGCTTGTCACAGACAAACTAATTCATTGGAAAAACCGCAAAGATTTCTAAACTCAATGATCCTTCCCAATAAATGGCTTACTTGCAACGTTGCTTTTTAGACTATTAAGTATTTAGGGCTTGTCCGGCCTCGTTAATTTTTGTTATTCTTCATTTGGTTGATGAAGTCTTTGTTGAAGTTCAGATGTTAAAGTTTCCCATAAATATGGATAAGCTTCAATCAATCGAGCAATATCACCAAGATCTTTTATTTGCTCACTTTGTCTGCGCCCGGGATAACTTCAAGCTTTAATTTTCCCGCCAATGTATCCTCAAGTGATGACACTCTAAGTAAAGTTCCATGAACATCCGCAGGAACCGCTCTGGCAGGAAAACTTCTGTAAAAATCTTCAGTACTAAGCTGTATGCTCACGCGATAATACTCCTTGAAATTGATAGACCACTTAAATGTCTCTGCTTTGAATCCTTCATTCCCAAGCATTGAGGCAGTACGATTTATAGTATCATTTAAAACAACGAAAAAGACATCTTGAGTAACCATTGGCTCCTCAGCCCAATAGTTTACAGCAATTCCACCAATTGACACCAAAGAATGTCTGCACGTTCAAGGCAATCAACAAGTCTCATCACATCACTTGTTCCTCCGGTGATTTGCCAGTCATAAAACTGTTTAGCTGTCAATTTTTAGTTTCCTCATTTCTGTACGCACCCGTTAGATAGTCTCAGGAAAAAAATGGATGCGAAATTATATTCTGTTTGTTTACAGCTATTTGCGTGAATAGCGAAAAATGGTAAGTGATGCTTTGGTATCAGGTTAAATTCCACGGGGTCATGTGTTCAGAGGCGATACTGTTATACTTGTCGTGGCGTACATATCGATTACGTTACTATTATCTATCAGATTTCCCTGTGAATCTAGGGTATAGGGTACGTAGAAAAAGGCTTCCCGGTGATATGGATACTGAATCCCAGTCTAAAATCAATGATTGGGCATCTGTCGCCTCAGCTTCAACTAACCAGGTTGCTGAGGTTGTGATATTGCGGAAATCCTTGGTCAATCGTAACTCATTATAATGTATTTCAATTCGCCCCTGACTCGCTTCGTCTTGTAAGGTTAGCTCATCAAGGCTGGGATCAAATGCATTGGTTGCATTGCTCTGCATTCCCAACTCAATCTGATCAATCTGTGCATGGGTTGCTTTGATCATTAAGGACCAACTGTTTTCGCTTCTCGATGATCCGCTGCTTGGCTGCTCTACCGTTGCTGGTCGAGGAAGAAACAATACATAATCAATGGAGTTGATTGAATGAGGTGGTACTGTAGAAGTGCTGTCTGTTATATTCTGAAAGGTAAGTGGCGAAGTTGTCATAATATTGTCAGATACTACAATATCGTGGAATGACGTTATGCTAATTATCGAAGATTCGTCATAAATTTTATCAAGAGTTTCACTCAAGCAATGGTGATTTATAAATAGATAAGCAATAAATAGAAACTGTCTGATACTCATATTAATTAATATTTGAATTTTCGATTCATAAGGTATGCGCAAATATGATTCACTGTATTTTAGTATTCAAAAAGAATGTCAATCTTTTTTTGCAATTTAACAAAATGTTTTTCCCCAACATGTACTCGCATCATATTGATTTTGCAGCAACTATAAATTTCTGAAACGGTACGATGTAATAGATCAGTCGCAATGACAATAAGAAAGTACCTTTCTTTTTGTATTTTCCAGTTATGGAGTGTTATTTACCTGAAGCCATTCTGTAATAGAGAAACGATCATGAAATGATATAATACTCCGCAAACGCTGCTATACGCGATAGTTTAAGGAATTAACACATTAAAGATAAACAAGTTAAATTAGATTTGGAGCGCAGTTGGAGTTCACAATTTTAGTTGTGCCTGTATAATCACCCATAAAAACACAACTGGAGTTGTAACCTTCCAATGAAGGTTCGAATTCGTCACTCATCCTTAGTGATATTAAATTTCCTTGGTTAGGTGCGGTTAATCCGGTTTAAGATTTGGATAAAGGCTTTTTCATGAGCGGACTAACGAAACAAACAAGCGGAAATGATTTTTCAGAAAAAGTTAAAGAGTGTATCTCTTTGCTTAGCACTCTGGCAGATTATCCGGACCTATGGGTTGATCTTCGTGAGGAAGAAAGAATTGAACTGATGAAAGTGGCGGGACGTATTTCCCATCCTCATCACGAAGATCTTCGTAAACGGAATCGTGCAAGTAAGAAAAATCATCGACAAAAGGCTGTTAAGCAAGAGCGTAAAGTTCGCGCTGAAACGGGTATTCGAAGTGCAAGGGATGTACCTATTTTTAAGGCACCAGCGCAGTTACTCGGCGTCAATGCGGATGCTTTGATTGAGAATTTTGAACTGAAGTCGGCTCGTAATTGTTACGTCTGCCATGCCAAACATAACAAGCTTCATTTTTTTTATGATTCAATGTGTCAAAAATGTGCAGAATTTAATTATAAGAAACGGTTTCAAACAGCGGATTTATCGGGGCAAATAGCCTTAATTACTGGTTCGCGGTTAAAGATTGGTTATCAGGCCACACTCCTAATGTTACGTGCCGGTGCTTCGGTTATTGCAACGACGCGTTTTCCGATTGATTCCGCAATGCGCTATGCCGAAGAAGAAGATTTTAATGTATGGAAAAATAACCTCCATATCTACGGCCTGGATTTACGACACACACCCAGTGTAGAAATTTTTTGTCATGCAATTGCACAACGTTATGAACGTTTAGATATTTTAATCAACAATGCCGCTCAGACAGTGAGACGCCCCCCTGGATTTTATTCACATCTCATGGCGAATGAATCGCTATCGATTACCGATCTCCCAAATGGCACACAAAGTTTACTCAAATCTTATGATGAATGTAAAAAACAACTAACATGTTATTCTTCAGCAAACCTTCAAAAAGAAGATGCACTCGCTATAAGCTGGATGGGGAAAGCCCCCGGTGTAGGCTTGCGTGCCTCAGCCGCACTTTCGCAAATTCCTTATGCCTATGATCACGCGCTTAACACATTGGAGGAATTTCCCGAAGGAAAACTTGATGTCGATTTACAACAAGTCGATTTGAGAAAAACTAATAGTTGGCGTTTACGCTTAGGCGAAATTGAAACCTCCGAGATGTTTGAGCTTCAATTAGTGAACGCGATCGCTCCGTTTGTTTTATGTAATAAACTAGAACCTATGATGAAGCGTGACTTCACCGGGAAAAAACATATGGTTAATGTCAGTGCAATGGAAGGTAAGTTCCATCGGTTCAAGAAAATTGATCGTCATCCGCATACCAACATGGCAAAAGCTGCCCTCAACATGTTAACCCACACCTCAGCAGGAAGTTTAGTAAAAGACGGTATTTATATGAATGCAGTTGATACAGGCTGGGTGACAGACGAAGATCCCGTTCATCTCTCGGAAAGGAAACAAGATCTCCACGATTTTCAACCTCCACTGGATATCGTCGATGGCGCTGCCCGTGTGTGTGATCCGTTTATTGATGGTATTAACACGGGAAAGCACTGGTGCGGAAAATTCTTAAAAGATTATTTTCCAACAGATTGGTGAGTCGTAGTAGAATTACCTAGACATTTTGCATTAAACCCACATTCCACATCCTTTTCATGGCTTTGAATTGTTTTTTATAGCGGGCCTAATTTTTTAATCGGTTTGAGGGTTTAATTCCCCGATGCTTGCATCGTTCCGATCTAGTTTTTTTTATTTAGATACCTCGTGGGCTTGCCGCCCAATGTCGTTAAGTTAAGCCATTGTGGAAAAGTCAAGTTGAAAACGCAGTGTTTTCAATGAAATAAATATTCCATAAACAATTGAATACAAGCATATTACGTGCTATATTCAAGCATGATGGATAATAAAAACAATAC
>JAJFLO010000195.1 GCA_021772675.1 Verrucomicrobiota bacterium
AAAGAGTATTCTGCCAATTATAAACGACTGCTTGAAATCGTTGATGAAATGACTTTAATTAATATGGAGTTAATCAAAAACAACCAGACCACGACTGTTGAAAAAAAATAAATGTGATGACTAAAACTTTTCACTGACGAGATCTATAATAAACTCTTAATTGAATGACATGAAGTTAAATTTCATCTAGCAGTCCGTCTGACTTTGGACAAATTTACAGCGAAAATGCAAAATCAGTCCATTTTGCCTCGGATTTTCGTTAAATATATCTAATATTCGCCTTAAATTAGTGAAAAAATGGACAAGATTTATCTATTTCCTGAATATAACGCCAAAGTCCGACAGACTGCTATAAATCATTTTACAAATAACTTTAATCACTAGCTTTTTCCCCAATGCGCTATATAGAACCACACGCTCATATGGTTAGCCGAACTACGGATGACTACATTTCCTTGGTAACCACTGGCTGCAAAGCAGTTTGCGAACCCGCATTTTGGGCTGGATACGATCGGAGTTCAGCCGCAGGATTCTATGATTATTTTCGCCAACTCACAGAGTATGAACCACGGCGGGCCGCTCAATTTGGTTTACCTCACTTTTGTTGGTTGTGTATTAATCCAAAGGAAGCTGAAGACCTAACACTTGCAGAGGAGGTCATTTCTCTTATTCCCAAGTTTTTGGATCATAATACCGTTCTCGGTATTGGTGAAATTGGACTCAATAAGAATAGTCGTAATGAAATGATCATACTTGAGAAGCATGTGGATTTTGCTGCCAAGCATAATCAGTTAATCTTGGTTCACACACCACATCTGGAAGATAAATTAAAAGGGACGAAACTGATAGTCGATCTCATTAAATCTGATTCACGGATCGACCCTGGCCGTGTTTTGATTGATCATGTGGAAGAACATACTGTAAAAATGGTTTTGGAGGCAGGTTTTTGGGGTGGAATGACCTTATACCCAGAATCGAAATGTACATCACCCCGGGCAATAGATATTCTGGAAAATTACGGCAGTGAACGATTATGGATGAATTCCGCCTGTGATTGGGGTGTAAGCATCCCTCTTGCAGTTCCGTACGCCGCACAGGAGATGCGAAGACGTGGCTATAATGACGAAACAATCGATGACATTTTCTATAAAAACCCGTTTCGTTTTTTGCATCAATGCCCTAAGTTCAAAATATAGAGCAGACCCTAAACGCAACTTTCGAATAACCGCCTTGTGCTTTAGTCATGGCTCGTACCTAGAGGGTTTCGAATCTTCCGATGATAAGATCCAATTGCCTGTGCGCAAGGATTCTGGAAGGAGAGATTTTCAATTTATAGTTATTATTTATACTTGCTGGTTTGAGTTTGATATATATTTGAGGAGATGTACCTCAATGATTGCTATGACAGGGATTTTGAAGGGAGATATATCGAGGAGCGACCGATCTCATGGGCTAAAATTACTTGGCTGCATGTCCTTGGATTAGCCCGAATTTCTCACAATACTTCTGTTACAAAAGCGTATATCACCTAAATTCAAAGTCTTAACTTGTCTCGCAAACTCAATGTGTCTCGACACAGTGTTATCTGTTCTTCTACGTCAAACCATTGAATACAGGCAATCTAACCTGATTAATTCATGCGATTTTGTCGCGAGAGTGCTTAGACTGCTTTAGATAAACGAGTTATGAAGGTTTCGAAGGCGAAGTAATAGTGAACTATTACGAGATTCCGGATTCTTTATAACTCTTTTATATGAAACAAAATACGTGCTCGCAGCAGAAATCGCATGAATTAATCAGGCTAAGCTTTCTCACCACAAAGTTTGTGAGAAAACCGGGCTAGCTATGATCTCAATCAAAAGAGCCTAATGCAAAAGCGTGTTCAAGTGGGATATAGAGTTCAAAATTTGTAACTATGTTGATCATATGTAAATGTGCATTAATTTGACTTTACCTGCTTTATATGTGATAGAGAACAATGTGATTTTATGGTAGGAATCCAGGGCTATTCGATTCCAATCTGTAACACGTTAATTTTCAACAAGTTGATAAAAACTGATTACCACGTGGCCAGTGATCGCAATTGAATGAGATTAAGCGCAATTCCATCCGCTTTTGACGAGAAAAACCGGTTATTAGGCCTATTTAGCTTAGTACAGCAAAATTCTTGCCAATATGCCTAAAAATAGAATCGAATAGCCCTGGGTAGGAATCCGACCCAAAAGAATTTTGCAAGAGGTTTACAAGAACAACATTTACCGCAATTACAGATAGACTATCACCTGTGGCTGCTAGGGGCTTTAGCATTTTTTCTAATTAGAATTAATAGAGCAACGAAAAATACCAATAACACGATGAAAAATTACGATTCCGTTGAATACGAAATATCCATCCCATACAAATTAAGCGTGCACTTCACACATAATATATTTTCGGCAAAAAATCCTTTATTATGTGATATTATCTGTTCGGATAATAAAACGGAACCTCGTAAAGTGTTAGTTTACTTGGATTCGAATATCCCTGAGTCTTTGCAAGAACAAGTTTTGACATATTTTGAGTCTTACGACCGTTACCTGAAACTTTCCTGCTTGTCCAGTTTGCCCGGAGGTGAACGAATAAAGAATAATGAAGCTCATCTAAAATGTATATATGAAGATATCGATGCTAATAGTATTTGTCGCCACAGTTATATAATTGCAGTTGGTGGAGGGGCGTTGCTAGATGTTGTTGGCTTCGCATCTTCGACAGCACACAGGGGCATCAGACATATTAGAGTACCAAGTACCTGTCTTGCACAAGCAGATGCAGGTGTCGGCGTGAAAAATGGTATTAACTACAAAAATAAGAAAAATCTAATAGGCACCTTCCAACCGCCCGTCGCCGTAATTAATGATTTTTCTTTATTAGAATCTCTTCCCAGCACTGAAATCCTCTTGGGATATGTTGAAGCAATTAAGGTCGCATTAATAAAAGATGGCGAATTTTTTAACTGGATTGAATCAGCAATGGATGAGTTAAAAAATAGGGACAGTGATGCCGTCAAGGAATTAATATATCGCTCAGCAAGACTTCACGTTTATCACATAGCGACATCCGGTGATCCATTTGAGGCGGGATCCGTGCGTCCACTTGACTTTGGTCATTGGTCCGCGCACAAACTTGAACAACTATCAAATTTCAGAATATCACATGGAGAAGCGGTAGCGATGGGAATTGCATTGGATACCATCTATTCACAACTTTCGGGATATCTGGAAGCCAATGATTCAGAGCGAATATTGACCCTTCTTAGCCGTTTTAATTTCTCTTTGTATACTGAAGTTTTCCGGCAAAAAAACCCTCATGGTAACTTTTGTATTATTGAGGGACTTCAAGAATTTCGTGAGCACCTTGGCGGAGAACTTACAATCACACTATTAAATAGCATTGGCAGAAAATTTGAAATTCATGAAATGAACACCGATCACATAATTGAGGCAATAAATATTCTGGAACATCATGAAAAGAACCGCAGTCATTAATGTCGTTGGGTTAACCGATGCCCTGATAGGTGATCATACACCTGCAATTCGTGATTTTGCTGCCAAGGGATGCCAACTAAGCATAGAACCTGCCTTCCCAGCAGTTACTTGTACCGCCCAGTCAAATTACCTTACAGGCGTAAAACCGAACTATCATGGGATTGTGGGTAATGGTTGGTACGATAGGGATTATAGTGAAGTGCATTTTTGGAAACAGTCAAATCATCTGGTATCAGCACCAAAGTTATGGGATGAACTGAAGCAGTGTGACTCGAGTTTCACTTGTGCTAAGCTTTTCTGGTGGTATAACATGTATTCGACAATAGACTATTCAATTACTCCCAGGCCCATGTACCCTGCGGATGGGCGCAAGGTTTTTGATATCTATAGCTCACCACTGTCTTTAGGCTCTGAAATTAAGAAAGATATTGGAGATTTCCCCTTTTCTTCTTTCTGGGGACCAAACGCAGGCATTAAGTCCTCTGAGTGGATAGCTGCATCTGCAAAATGGGTAGACGACCGGCACGCCCCCACCCTAAGCCTCGTCTACTTACCTCACCTTGATTATAACCTTCAACGACTCGGCCCCGACGCTCCCGAAATAGCAAAGGATTTGTTGGCTATTGATGGAGTAGTCTCAGATCTAATTGATTATTATACAAATAGATCGGTGCGGGTATGTCTTCTATCTGAGTACGGTATCACAACCGTCAATCACCCAGTTCACCTAAATCGCCTTTTTCGTGAAAAGGGATGGATCAGGATAAAAGATGAGCTAGGGCTTGAGCACCTGGATTGTGGCGCTAGTAAAGCATTCGCGGTCGCAGATCACCAGGTTGCGCATATATATATAAACGATCAGTCAATTCTCAACGACGTCCGTAAGTTACTTGAGGGAACAGAAGGCATTGAGAACGTACTAAATTCATCCGATAAGAAATGCCTGGGGATAGATCATCTACGAAGCGGCGATTTAATCGCCAGTGCTGACAAAAATAGCTGGTTTACTTATTATTACTGGCTGGATGATAAGATTGCACCAGACTTTGCTCGCTGTGTTGACATCCACCGTAAAATGGGGTTTGATCCTGTTGAACTATTTGTAAATCCTAGATTATCAATTCCGGAATTGAAGATCCTAAAATTCTTGCTTAAAAAAAGTCTGGGGTTTCGTGCACTTCTAGATATTATCCCATTGGATGCGTCACTGGTAAAAGGCTCACACGGACGGATACCCAGTGATCAAAATGATTACCCGGTCTTAATTTTGCCCAAACAATGCAATATACACGAGAACAAAGACACACTTAAGTCAACGGATGTCTTCGGCGTCCTTAAGCAGATGGTTTACGGCACAATCAGTTAAATTAAATAATAAACCGGATATGCCCCCACGTGCAATGAGTTTGCAATAATTTATGCTATCGAATCAGCAATCATTGAGAACCAAAGAGGTCGAATCATGATACCCCCAGAAGTTGTATAATGATAGGTCTGATGTATTGTAAACGGGGTGACGTAACCAGAGATATGAGCAAAAGTAATGTGCATGGTCGAACATCTATGTGAACTCGACATTCAGGAATCCTGTAATCAATTACGCAAATCCGATAATAATCTCGTTGGGAGCAAAACATCCAACGTGCGGTGGACCTCCATGTATATAAAATAAAAAAGCTGTATTGCCATTAAACTTCTAAAATTAGTCCAAAACTATAACGGATCACCTGCGTAAAACGCCACGTGAAGGTCTTTGTTTCTGTCGACTTTCTATACCTCCCTGAACTCAGTCGTTTGAGGGAAGTGATATGACATTCTAAACGACATAGTTTCGAGTCAATGCCAATAGCTCGCTGGTCGTATCAATAATCCTGATATTAAGGGGTGCGGCGCGATTGCCAAAATGTTCATTGCTGAATG
>JAJFLO010000196.1 GCA_021772675.1 Verrucomicrobiota bacterium
CAGAATCTCTTGATAAGGAGTGTGTGTTGGTTTGTAGTTCCGTCTTCAGGCGGAAGTTTTACCGACGCTTCAGCGAGTGCGTGCTACTATTGACTCGCTAAAGCTCATCTGAGGCTTCCGTCTAAAGACGGGACTACGAACTTTACCCCGTCCGAGTTTTTCGTTGATTTGATTGTATAAGCACTTGTATTTTAAGTTACAATTGATGTGAGACGAAAACCCCAGCGCAGCCGGTTAAGTTCATAGTATCCCAAAATGGAGGAATAAGTTAATAACCATGTTTGAGCAGTAATTTCAAATTTAATAAAGATGATATTGGTAAATACCGCTATAAAACCTTGGATTCATTCAATTTTTGACCAAATTTAACTTCGGTTATTTGTTTTTGCAGAGTTAAAGTGTTTGCCTTTGGGTATCAGCATTTTACAGTGAATTACTGTCCAAAATATTGGCTTTATGACATATTATGCATAGTACCTATCTTAATTAATAACGATTAGATGGGCTGTTTAAGTATAAAAATAAAGGAATTTGAGGGATGTTTCAAAAAGTAGTTTACACTTTTATTGAATCTGAGAAAAATTCATGAGTTCAAATGAGGCATATAGTCTCACTATTTACAAAGGCCTGTACAAAAAGTGTAAACTACTATTTTCTCCTTGTCATGAAGCATCCTTGAGCATGGTTATTAACTTATTCCTCCATTTTGGGTAGTATAGGTAGTGTATTTTAAGTCATTGTTATTGTCAAAATACATATTCAATGAAACCATTGTCATGGAGGAGCGTGTGTTTGTAGTCCCGTCTTCAGGCGGAAGTCTCCGATGAGCTTTAGCGAGTCGCTAGGTGCCATACACTCGCTGAAGCGTAGTTAAAACTTCCGTCTGAAGACGGGACTACAAACCTTACCCTGTCCGTGTTTTGCGTTAATTTGATTGTATAAGCACTTGTATTTTAAGTTACTAAATGGTAACAGGTTTCAGATGTCAGGCGCAGGTGTCAGTGTCACCGTGGCGGGTTAAAATTAAATGAGAAACACTTTATGTTGATTCCGAAGTCATTCTATGAAATGGTCAATCCTTATTATGAAATTTTAGAATTTCTTTAACGTCTGACACCTGAAACCTGAAACCTATACTATTGTAGGAAAAAACCCCGGCAAAACCGGTTAAGTTCAATGAAAGGAATATTTTTTAACAAAAGTGTAAACTACTTTTTCGAGCTTAGCGTGAAGCATCCCCATTTTTAGGCCATATTTAATCCCGCTTCGGTCGAATCATCCTCGAAATAGCTCGCTATTACTCTGATTTTTTTGGTCAATGGAATTAAATATGACCAAAAACTGAGCGTGAAAACTGTAACGATACTATCAGGATTGGAAGTGCCAATTAATTTATGGACATGCCTTTAACCCCTTATTCGCGGGGCTCATTCCGACGATTACAATTAATATTTGCAGTCATAATATGTTTTTTTGTCTCAATCCCCTTATTCGCGGGGCTCATTCCGACTCCTGGTATTATGTATTGCAGTTATTAACATACTTGTCTCAATCCCCTTATTCGCGGGGCTCATTCCGACCCTGTGCTTTATTATATATTCAGTATCAAAGGGTTGCAAGGGCGTTTTTGACCTAATTTGCCCATTTTAGGAAAAATTCAATTCATTTTGGTTTAAATGTTGGGATCTGTGTCGGAACATGTTTATTAATAATGCTTTAAATGCGCGACCTAAATTTTGTTGATTGGCAACGACTTATGACTCAAAGAAAAAAGAAATGTTCACAGAGTCGAGAGTTGAGAGTTCAGGGTTCAGATCGCGGTTCGGGAAATCGGCAATGAAGTCACCGTAATGCTCTGCATTCTCGCGAACACGTTGGGGCCGGCGTTGATCCTGCTCTGGCAGTTGCTTCTCCAAAGTACACTCCAGATCCTTTCCTGAATCCTAAATCCTGAACCCTGTGAACAATTACTTATAAAACTATCACTGAGATTTCATTTTTCGATCGATCAAAACCATGTATTTCGACATTGGCCTTAGCTAGACTCAATAGATAAACCAAACATTGCGCTGTTACAATCTGGCCTGGAGTTAGAACCGGTATGCCGGGAGGGTAAGGGACCATCAGAGTTGCGCAAATTATCTTCCCTTGATCAAGTTTAGTCTTCAAATTTGAATTCAGGTCACCAATTCTAATTGGACATTTCTGCAACAACTCGTGATGTGGGACCTCTCCCGGTGTACACTCAGTCGTCATCCCGCCGATCGATTTACATTTTCCTTCATGATTATATCGATACTCCAACCAGGGAAATTCCAAATTGGGATGTAATGGTTTAGTTTTCTGGAAATTATCATTTTCCTTGAACGTGTCCGCTAGTCTTAAAAGTATATTTATAAGATGATATATGGAATCCAGTGTCGCACCGATTCCAACATTGATCAGGATTGAATTGAAAGTGAATTTGTTAACTTGAATATCGTGATCTAATAATTGGGCTTTCAGCTCTAATCCTGTAATAACCGGTTTTTTTATCCATAATGTGACCTTTGTTGGATCCATCAATACATTGTTGTCTGACAGGCTGGCAATGCTACTTTCTTTCTCCTCTAAGCTACCGTCATTTTGCCTTTCCCATTCGTATACATCTTTCAACTTGAAATCATCCTCTTCCAGCACCTTGAAATAATGCCGGACATTCCTAGTTCCCTGGTTGATACCATTTCTTAATTCTGTAGCCAATTTCAGCGCTCCATCCACGAGTTCGTAACCTTCCATTTCCATCTGCATACGAGCTGCATCAAGAGATGCGAGGATACCATAGTGTGGAGACGTTGAGGTATGCGTGTAAAAACTTTCAGAGAATCTCGTTGAATAAGGTTCTTGGGTATGGTCGGGATCTCGTACATGAATCATGGACCCTTGCCGAAACGCGCTTAGCGTTTTGTGGGTGGATTGAGTCGCGTAGTGTGCACCTGCATTCATTGCACACCGTGCCTTAAATTGCGGATGAAAATTGGCGAAGGCAAACCACGCCTCATCAACAAAAAATTTTAAGAGTGTCTGATTTTTCTCCTTCCTCTTTTTATTGATAATTTCCACTTTTTTTGCTATTTCAGGTATGTCATAGATCAGGCCGTCAAACGTACAATTTGTTAGGATTAACACAGCCGCATCTTCGTTCTGGTCTAATGCTGCATATATTATTTTTTTCGAAACGGTCCCACAGGTTCCCAATGTTTGAAATTTTCCACGGCTAGAAGTTATACCCAATCGCGTCGGCTCAAGATATATCGGGTTAGCATGGCTTAATAGAATTGAATAGTGATTGGATTTGTGGCAATTCCGGTCAATGAGGACAATATCACCTGGTTTTATAATAGCTTGAAGGACAATTTTATTCGAGGTAGAGGTCCCGTTAGTCACAAAATAGGTATTCTTTGCACCGAACGCTTTTGCTGCCAAGTTCTGGGCCTCGGCCAGATTTCCGGTAGGGTTCAGAAGCGAGTCTAAAGGTTGGGACGTCGTCGTGCATTCCGCCCTAAAATAATTTTCACCATAGAATTTCAGAATCTCTTGGTTCCACTTCGATTTACGAAGTGAATCCGAATGACCAGCTGGAAGAGCATGAAAGGAATCCACCGGACGCAGAGAAAACGTTTTTAACGCTGAAAAATAGGGGAGTCTACTTTTTTGCTCGACGATACGGACGATTTTTCGGTACAATTTATCGTGACAGATTTCATTCTTATCAAAATAAGCGTCAAATAACGCGTAATTCCCAGATAAGACTCGTCGTGGATGAAAGCTTGTTAAAAGTATGATGGGTAATGTATCTCTAATTTTTCGGATTTCTTTGGCAACATCGGTGCCAGTTTTATAAACAAGTTTGGAAGGAGAAGTTTGAACGTCGTAAAGATAATAGTCCACCACGACAACCTGTATATTATTGCCTTCTCTAATATATTTTATGGCTTCCTCACC
Source organism: Verrucomicrobiota bacterium (assembly GCA_021772675.1). GTDB lineage: Bacteria > Verrucomicrobiota > Lentisphaeria > JABSQK01 > JAJFLO01 > JAJFLO01. Next base: position 3,985 of record JAJFLO010000196.1, read on the forward strand.
GTTTTCACACCTGAATAATTCAAGGGCATAGGTTTTGTCTTTGCTAAAACATTCAGTCAAGGCTGCATCGATTCGGTTCAGTATATCAACATGATCATCAACCAGTAATACTTCAATGGTGATGCGATCAGACCTATCCGCACGTTGACGAGCCTCTCGTTTCAGCTCATGTCCCAACATCGGAACACAGTCTATCCAATCTTGTTGCCATTTTCCATCTCCGCTATCGTCGATGTTGACTCGAATCCCTTCCTTTTCGAGTTTTCCCCATTTACTATCTCGCAACCATCTACGAGCTTTCTTTGCGTCAAAGTCAAAATGAGAACCGGCTTTGATGATCTTTTTTTGCAGATTATTTAGCTCGTTTATGATCTCTTCAATTGTTAATCGTCTGGGATTATTAAACGCTTCAGCTACATTATCAACCTGTTCCAAAATATCCACTGAATCTGAAATTGGATAAAAATCATTCGACCTACTCAAGGAAGTCACCACATATTTTACGAGTTCCGGCACGCCTGTTTCTATTGAGACCATATTGGGAAAGCATAAATGATTTTGACTTGTCGATTTCGGATTGGATGTGGCATTTATGCCGCCACCAGAGAACTCAATGATGATATTTCCGGAAGGTCTTTTTATAGTTTGTTCAATATACTGCTGCACGCCAAACTTATTTCCGCTGTGAATCAAGGTGATTTTACCGGGAGAGACAAATCCACTCCCCTGAAGTTCATCCTGACTCTTTAACGCTTCGTTACCACATACATGCGCATAATCTCGTACGTTAAAGTTGAGCGTTTTTAGCAGATTTTTTATATTAATGCGCCGCTCATAATTCCCTTTATATTCTTCATCGTCTATTATAACAATCGTTGATGTGCTCATTTCTGCCTCCATCCTTCAAATTCAAAGATAAAAAACGCCATAGCTTTCTGCTGTTTCGTCAATCTGTCAACTAATGTTTTGTCAGCAAATGTATCCAGTGACTTCTCATCTGAGGGATACTCGGTGCAATCAAAGAGTCTTATTCCCTTTGTATGACGATACCAAAAGTACATTTTTCCAAACAAATCAAAATGAGCGTTTCGGAATGCTTCGAAGTAAGACAGTAAATTAGAGTAGGCATTGCGACTCCAGAAACTACCATCACCCTGGCGACCGAATATCAGATAATCATTATATACTTCCGGCGTTTTATCCTTTGACCAGGTGCCTGGAAGATCCATCTTTTCAATCGTGCCATGTGCATAACATTGGAACGTATCACATTCGATGATCAACCTCCTGAATTGTGTCTGGAAGATCTCATGTACTGGTACATAAATTTCGAATTCGAAGCCAATATCGCACAATCTCTCAGGTGCCTGATTGTCAATCAACAGGCGAGATGAGCGAAGAGAGGTTCCATAGCGGAATTTTCGCATAAACTCGTTCGATTTGCTGATCGTATTCGGGTGACCATCTCCGAGTTGAACCATCTCTCTCTGAAAATCCTGAATCAGTTTAAGATAATTTTTTACATGAGAAAGGTCGGGAGCCTGCTCTATTACTTTCTTAGTATCACTTATCAATTGGCTTAGTTGCCCCTGCATTATGTCGTACCAATTTTCAGTACAATAACCGTTTTCGGGAGGATGCGTTGATTGCTTTACTCCGCCTATTGCCAGGGACTCTGACGCAGAGAAAACAAGGTTCAGACACTTTTTTCTACCTTCCTTTTTCGACTCAGACAGTTTTTTTATCATCCGCTCATAATTATCAATTGCATACTGAGTTACACGCAATGTATCATCTGTGTAATTTCCGGATTGTGTGCGCACAAATTGTAAGACGTTACGTAATCGACAAAAGTTTATTTCTGCCAAATCTACTTTTACATCGTGGTTATAAATTTCTCTTTCAACACCGTTTTCTTTGACTTTAACAACGTCACTATTCCTTTTTTCAAAGAGCACTGGCTCATTCTCAGGCCGTCGATAATAGAATGTCGATCCAGCTTCTATTTCCAATGGTGATACCAATACATGATAGAGCCGGTCCTGTTCTCTTCCGAAAAACTGCATTGCTGCCCCAAAAAGGAATCCCATGGATTTACGTCCTCCAGCCAGAGAGCAGTGCAGTGTAACATCAGGATCTGCTGTTAAGTATTCAACGCGTTCAAATATCTGCTTGCGAATATGTTCGTTGTCCTTCGTCGACCTGATATCGCCCAGCGGCTGCTCTTCACTATCCTTGAGAACGACGATTTGACCTGCGTCAAAAAGCACCTCATTTTCGGCAATAGTGTAGTCGTTTAGCATTTTGTGAAAGTGTCCACCCGGGGCTAACAGGGATTTTATTAAGATTTGTTTACCAAAGACTGTCGTTAATATTTCAATCTCATCAATAACAATTCCTTTGTTCCGGCGTAATACACTGTAAGTTTCTGTGAGAATTTGAGGGTAATCGTTTAGCCCCCCCCCTGATTTTGTCCTGTAATCCTTCTCGTTTTTTGAATGGGGGAAATGTGGGATACTATGATGGAGCATTGAATTGCTATGCAATTTCACTCAAAAAAAAGGGGATGCTTCATGCCAAGG
>JAJFLO010000197.1 GCA_021772675.1 Verrucomicrobiota bacterium
GATGTCCTCAGCGACCGTTCCCGAATAACAATTAAATTACGGTCGCTGAGGACATCGACCCTCCAACTGCCTTTTTTATCCATAAATCAGGTTTCATTTATCTGGATAGCTCGTCGTTTATATAAAAATTCAAATAGATTCCCCTCATGAGGTTGATCCCATTCTATTTGTGTAGTCGGGATTGCACCGATATTCAATCGTTCAATCTGTTTACATCTTAAAAGTTGATTGATAAAGCGTTTATCATTCGTAATAGCCGTAGTGGTCAAAGATGGCCCAATAGCATCGATTATTTTGTCCTGCATAACCTCAACCACAGAAACATACGGGAACATATACTCTTTATTCGCCAACGGATGCTCAATCGTGTCACATTGAATCACAGTTGGCAATAAAAAGGTGCTGCCAGCTACATTAACCAATCGTGACCCGCCATCCCTCAATTTCCCTGTTATATCAACGGCGCAGGAAGTAGTTAATACCGATGAAATAGACATATCAATTGATTCTGCAATTTGCGTATTAACAAACGCCGCAAGTTCCGATTTATCACTATCCAACGGTAAAGGCCTAATTTTATTCAGCTGGATCGCCAATTCATTAGCAATCTCATTCGCGAACTTCGGGACAATTACAGATGACGCATTAATGCAACTGCGACCGCTATTATTTGTGATTGATTTTACAATGATGTCCAGGTAATTCCGCCAATTCTCAATCTCATCCTTGCCAATTATGATTTTACTGTATCCCGGCCCATGAACATTGATATGCGCTTTATTCTTGTATTTCTCAATTGTATTCTGATCTCCAAAAATCATAGCTGAATCACAGTCATTCAGTATGACATCAACACTGCTATGGCCTGCCGGGTAAAATCCGAATATCTCTCCGGGAAGCCCCGCCGCAATAAACGATTGAATCAAACGCAAGGAGGTCAAAGGTTCGTCTTTTCCAGGTCTAATAAGAACTGGGATCTTCAATGGTATCGCTGACAGCCACAAGGAATTAACACCAGGTGAATTATTGGGAAGAATTACACCCAATATTTTTGAAATGGGATAAAAGCACAAATTAATTTCCCCAAGAGTTTCCATACCATTATCAAAAAGCGATGGTTTGATGCCTCGCGTCAACCCCCTAAGCACCGATTTCATTTCTTTAAGAACACCAGCCACCTTCAACATATTACTCTTACACAACGACTTGGGTAAGCCGCTGGATGCTGTTAGCATTTTTATATAGTCGTCAGGACTTTGAGTAATACTGTCATTTCCAAGAGGCAAAGAAGCGTTTAAGAAAAGATCACCTGCTGTTTCACAATATGATATAATTCTTTCGCATGACATATTGGATAAGAGTTCAAATCGTTCACTAACTTTTCGTAGATCTCGACTAATTAAACCAGAATTTGCCTGACTGACCTTAAAAATCGGTTTTCCGGTCCGATGATCGCAAACGTCAACAGTATCCAGACTTTCGTAAGTTTTACCAAATCGATAAATTGGTATGTGGGGAATGGGCATGGGTGGAATTTATGATTTATGATTTTAGATTGTTGATTGATTTGCCTTTGATGGGGAAGATTATGACTTCGAAATATGAAATTAGTTTACCAACATTTTCTGCTTTGTTCAATTACCCTTTGGTTATAAAAATACGCACAAATTAGACTTGAATCTAAAATATACATAAAAAATACATTATGGATATAAAGCGATATATAGAAAAAAACATACTTGAAGATCTTAAGGAAAAAATGGTTTTTCTTGGCGGCCCCAGGCAGGTCGGAAAAACGACATTGTCACTTAGATTTATCAAGAATGGAAACGAAAGTCATCCAACATATTTAAACTGGGATTCTGTGAAAACTAAACAGATGCTTCTTAATGGGGATATACCCGGTGGACACAATTTACTCATATTCGATGAAATACATAAATCCAAGAACTGGCGCAACCTTGTTAAAGGATTCTATGATCAATTCAAATCAACTAAAAAATTTTTAATCACTGGTTCAGCTAGATTAGATTATTATAGAAGAGGTGGGGATTCCTTACAAGGACGGTATCATTATCATAGATTACATCCATTATCGCTATTTGAGATCAATAACAATCCAACTAAATCTGATTTTGATCATCTTTTACAATTTGGAGGATTCCCGGAACCATTTCTCAAGGGAAATGAGCGACATTGGAAGCGATGGCAGCGCGAACGACAAAGCCGAGTGATCCATGAAGATTTAATTAATTTAGAATATGTAAAAGAAATATCGCAGTTAGACTTATTAACCCAAATACTTCCAGAAAAAATCGGGTCTATACTTTCAATTAATAATCTTAGACAGGATTTGTCTGTAGCATTTGAAACCGCTGAACGCTGGTTAAAGATTTTTGAAAACCTTTACTACTGTTTTAGAATTTCTCCACATGGGTTACCAAAATTAAGAACGGCGAAAAAAGAAAAGAAATTATATCTCTGGGATTGGTCATTATGTACAGACTCAAGTCCACGATTCGAAAACTTAGTTGCTTCGAATTTACTAAAGTTTTGTCACTATATAGAAGACACAGAAGGTGATAAAATGGACCTCAGATTTTTAAGGGATTCTACCAAAAGAGAAATTGATTTTATGGTTGTAAAAAATAGTAAAGTATTATTTGCCGTCGCATGTAAGACAGGTGAAAAAAAATTATGTCCTAATATAAATTACTTTTCAAAAAAGACTGATATTCCATATTTTTATCAGGTCCATAGTGGCACAAAGGATTTCGAAGTGAGTGGTGTAAATGCAAGAGTTTTACCCTTTACAACCTTTTGCAAAGAATTAAAATATAGCCAAGCAGAAAACATGAATAGCTTTAAGCGCGAAGTTAAATTCAATATACTCCCTCAATCACGGTGCTTGTCTGACTTCCGAATGATCGGACATCACCAACACCATCCCAAGGGTATTGCTGAGACTGAGGCCGACGGATAGCTTCGTCTCGTTCAAGAAACCGGGGCATAAAAAACTCTTTGATGAGAGTTGTCAGCTCAACTCGTCCGTAGTCACTGTACACATCAGAGCTTATTTTATAATTCACTTTGAAACATGTATCGGGAATAAAGCATGAGCACATTCTGCTAGCTTGATTAATTCATGCGGTTTCGCTACGAGAGTGCTTAGCTTTCTTTAGATCAATGAGTTATGTAGGTTCCGAAGGTGAAGGAATAGTGAACTATTTCAAATCTTTGGGTTCTTCACAACTCGCTTAGATGAAGTGAGATATGCGTACGCAGTAGAAGACGGATGAATTAATCAGGTTAGGCAACGACACCATGTGGAAGTTTTTTCTGAAGTATCATAAAATAATTGGCAGAAAAGGATAGTTTCCTATTCCAATTGTCAACTACTGTGAACGGTATTTGTTTACTCCATCTCCTCTCCTATACTAAAAGCCTAAAGATATTGGCACCACTATTGCGCCAATTACGAACTTCCTGATAATCACACTTAATGTAGTTATCAAGAATCAATTAATAACTTGCTCGCAGGGCAGAATGATGAATAGCCGACATTTCACATGCCCTAATTTCGGATTCTAAACTGACGCCGGGTATCGCTGGGCATACTAGCAGTCTGTCAGACTGCTAGATAAGTTCGACGTAAGAGTCGGTCTTGAGTCTATCCTAAAACAGCAGGGATATTGGGAATCCCGTAAAACCATAAGGGTAGATGCAAGCAAAATGCTTGAAATCAATGTTTCTACATTAGTGTGGGATTTTTAGCTAAAACAATTGCCATCAAAACGGCTAACCTGATTAATTCATTCGGCTTCGTCACGATAGCGCTTAACTTGTTTTATATCAATGAGTTACTAATGATCCAAAGGCAAAGGGACAGTGAACTATTTCCAGTATTCGGGTTCTTCATAACTCGCTTAGATGAAGTGAGATATGTGCTCGCAATAGAAACCGGATGAATTAATCAGGCTAAGTCATTCAATTTTAATTGGATAGCGCATGTCTCAATTCAACGTCTTATTGTTTATTGCAGTACTATAAATTTACTCACTATATAATGTGGTATGAATACGAAAAATGATCTTATTTCATGAAATTACGATACTAGTTACGCTTGGAATTATAATTCTCATCTGCCTTTCACATGTTGATGCATTTGAATGGCTTGTCAAATTCTCTCAAGAACATGAAGCGTACGAAATTGATGAACTGGTGCTTTTAGTCCCAACTCTCTTATTGATTATATTTTTGTTTGCAATTCTACGATTACGAGACGCAATCAAGTTAAATATCTCTTTGCATGAACGAGAAAAGCAGCTGAACGAGAAACAAGCCCAACTGATTCAGTCAGCAAAGTTAGCATCTTTAGGAGAAATGGCGACGGGAATAACTCATGAGTTAAATCAACCATTGACAGCTATGGGTCTGACTGCCGAGATGCTCTCAATGGAATTAAAAGAGGCAAAATATAAAGAAGCGGCAGCCTCCTGCACCCGAATTAAACGACAATTAATCCGTGCCTGCAAAATTGTTAATCACATGAGGAGCTATGGGAGAGATACAAGTCGAGAAGAGTATCAATCCCATAACATAAATCAGATTATCGAAAATGCAGTTGTTTTGTCTAACATGCAAATTAAGAGAAGAACTACTGAAATATTAATTAGGCTATCGGAGAAATCGTTGCCTATAGTTTGTAACGCAATTCAACTAGAACAAGTCTTCATAAACCTTCTCACTAATGCAAAGGATGCTTTAGAAAATTCTAAAGGAAGCATCATTATCCGTTCTTATCAAAAAGAAACTTGGGCAGTTTCAGAAGTCGAAGATACCGGAATGGGAATGCGTAAGGAGATCTTAGATAAAGCAATTGATTCTTTTTTTACTACAAAGAAAGTAGGCAAAGGAACTGGATTGGGGTTATCTATTAGCTGTAGAATTATCCAAGAACATGGCGGAGAAATGAAAGTAGAAAGTGAAGTAAATCGAGGGACTGTGATAAAGGTAAAGCTGCCTATTGTCCAATAATTCTTAGCCCGCATTTCTCACAAGAAATCTATTACAACGTTGTAATAGGCAGTATTTTCACGCGTAACTTAATTAACTATCCTCATGGTACTGTTAGTACGATTGTAACCATTCATTAAAACCCGTTTGGCTTGTCTGAATGGTTACCTTTGTGAGAAATACGGGCTAATACTAAACCTAATAAACCCCCTCAATGACGGAAGTTGTCTGACTGCCGAATGGACGAACATCGCCGACACCATCCCAAGGGTATTGCTGACAGGGATGCCGTCTGATAGCTTCGTCACGTTCAAGAAACCGGGGCATAAAAAACTCTTTTGTCAGGGTTGTCAGCTCAACTCGTCCATAGTCACCATACTCGACGCAGTCAGTAGTTTTATCAGGATTGACTACGCGTAATACAGCACGCGGTTGTGGAGCCCAATAAGTTATACTATAATTGTCATCTGACTTCAATGGTAAACTACACGCCAGTCCCATAAGGGTATTACCATATGTCGGAACAAAATGAGTTTTATTTTCTAATACTTCCTCAATAATGAAGCGAACATTCTGGGGCGTCATCGTCGTCCCGCCACAGAACACCCCTTTTATGCCAGCATCCGGAATTGAGATCCACTCACCTAGCGCTTCAAGAAGCAATGGTGTTGTAAATAAACATGAAATATCCCGATTTTTGATAACTGCAACTGCCTGTTCCGTAACATGCTGTTTATAGGTTTTTACCTGATCGGATTGATGATTTGCGATTAACTTTTTGACCCATCTCGGATCGAGATCAACGAAAAAACAACTGCCGCCTCGAATATTGGCTAAATGCTCTATACTTAATCGTAGTCGCCGCGGTCCGGTTGGCCCCAGCATTAACCAGTCTGAATTCGGGGGAAAATATTGATCGTTCAGCGTTTCAGAAAATTCGGTATAATCGGTAAGATGATCCTCCCAACTAATCCGTTGTTTCGGTATGCCGGTCGTTCCTCCGGTTTCAAATATTTTATATGGTTTTCCCAGGTAGGGTTTCGGAATAAAAAGCTTATGATCAACTTCGCGTAACAATTCATCCTTAAAATGAGGAAAAACCTGAACTATATCCGCAAAACATTTCACTTCTTTGAGAAGACTAACGCCATGCTGACTTGCCCAATTCAACCAATATGGTGTACCTGTTTCTTCAGAGAAATGCCAATTGATGATTTCAATGAGATGATCGTTTAATTCATTTTCAGCGTTTTTGAAGGAGTATTGGACTTCGTTTTCCATTCTTAATTTTATAAATTATAAATCGAATTGAGGTATTTGTATACCGATAAATTCTATCGTTTGCATCAATAATATCTACGATAAGGGGAGTTAAACTACAGGCTAGACATAAATCAAATCCGATTTTATTGTCTCCCAGTAACGCGGTTTCACTGCCCGTCGCGACACTAAATCAACCGGTTTACCAATCAATTCTTCTAAACTTTCAGCCAAAGAAACGAATTCTAAACCAAGCGATGAATCAACATCGACCAATATATCTACATCACTTCCAGGCTGTTGTTGGTTGCATGCATATGAAATGAACCGAATAACGCTATCGACCTTACACGATAACGCTTTTGTAGTTCACTTTTCTCTTTTTTCAATAATTCAACTATATCCTGACCATTTTCGGATTTATGCTTAATCATATCTTAACTCATCATTCCATTTTCGATATCGTCGGCTAAATCTAATATTAATCAACAAATTCTTTCGGTATACAGTATTATACAATCTATAATTAATACACTACAAAAATTAATTCAATTTGAAAACAAATTGGTATAGAGTTATGATTTATTAAAAGTCTCAATACAATTAACCTTCAGGAATCAACATGAAAAATCATTCTCATTCTATCAAGAACATGACATTTTTTAGTATTATTATGGCATTCTCCATAAGTAATGTTTCTAAATCTATAGCTATTGAAACGTATAACTGGCCATATTATCGGGGACTCAATCATGATGGCATCTCGAAGGAAACCGACCTAAACATTAACAACCTGGAGAAACTCTGGCAGGTCAATGTCAATATCGGATTTTCGGGCATCACCATCCTCGATAATAAACTATTTACTATGGGCAACAAGAATGATCAGGATATCGTTTATTGCCTTGATGCAACTAACGGAAAAATTATTTGGACCTACTCCTACGATTGTAAGCTTGATCCAAATATGTACGAAGGCGGGCCGAATGCAACACCAACGATCTTTAAGAATAAGGTATATACATTAAGCAAAGAAGGCCACATTTTTTGCCTTGATAACGCAACAGGCAAGGTATTATGGTCGCACAATGCAATGGTAGAATTCAATACAAAACCACCCAGCTGGGGATTCTCCAGTTCACCAACTATAGTTGGCGATAACGTTATTTATAATATTGGTTCGAAAGGGCTGGCGTTAAATAAAGACAATGGCAAAGTGGTATGGAGTTCCAGCGGTAAATCAGCAGGATACGCCAGTGCGACACCGTATAACAACCAGGGGCAGGTTGGTATACTAATGTTTACCGGAAACGAACTAAAAAGTATTAATCCGAATAATGGGGAAGAACATTGGTCATATCCCTGGAAAACATCGTATAATGTTAATGCTGCAGCTCCAATCGTTTTCAATACACATGTCTTCATTTCGTCCGGTTATAATGAAGGCTGTACTGTTCTTGATATAAGCCAATCCAAAGCCAAAGAACTTTGGATAAACAAGGAACTGCGCAATCAATTTAACAGTAGCATTTTGACAAAAGGGAAAATCTACGGCATTGATGGAAATAGCGGTCGGAGAAATAAATTTGTATGCTTAAATTCGATCAATGGCAAGGTGTTCTGGAGCCAAAAAGATTTTGGATTTGGTTCTTTAATATTAGCAGATAAAAAGTTATTTGTTCTTCGTGAAAATGGAGAATTGGTCATAATCGAAGCCAGACGTGATAAATATAATGAACTGGCAAAAAAGAAGATACTCAATGCAAGGTGCTGGACGGTACCCACCGTATGTAATCAAAAATTATACGCCAGAGATGCAAGTGGTACTCTTGTCTGCTTAGACTTAAAAGTGAAAATAAATGCTCAGTAATAGATATTTACTTAACTCAAACAACGTGAACATTCCATCCAAATGACCTGCTAAATATCTTTTTCAGTGGATTTGGACACGATCCCCAAATAGACCATGATCACAAAAAAGTTAGTAAATATCTCACTCATTCCTAGGTACTTCCATGCCAGTATCTGCCTTATCTATACAATTACTGCCCTGGTATTTGCTGAAGAGGATACCACTCATACCCTTGACCCCATCATTGTAACCGCTGAAAAACGGCATGAATCAATGCAAAATATTGCAGCAAGTATTTCTGTCCTGAAGAAAGACGTAATTGAAAAATCCGGCATTGAATCCATTCAGGATGCATCTCTGCTTATTCCCAATCTGCACATCTCAAACTTAACTGCAAAACGAAATAACTTCCCGTTTATACGAGGTATTGGATCTGGTCAAGGTGACCCCGCCGTAACAACCTTTATTGACGGTGTACCCCAACTTTCTTCGAACACGTCAAATATTGAATTTATAGATATCGAACGTATCGAGTTCCTTCGGGGCCCACAAGGAACATTGTATGGACGCAACACGCTGGGTGGTGCAATCAACATCATTTCAACGAAACCAGTGGCATCAGAAACACACGTTTCAAGTAGCGTTAAATTAGGCAGCTATAATTTCCAAAAGTATCAATTGTCCTTGAATAATCCATTGATTGATGATATAGCGTTTTTAAGGTTCGGGGGTTCATTCAGCCGCCGAGATGGATATACTGAAAATGTTGCATTAGACGAAGAAGTTGACGATATAAGTACTAACTTTGGACGTCTTAATTTACATCTAATTCCCAGTGATAATCTCGACATTAATATCAGTTTATTTGTTGAACAGAATCGCGATGGAGACTTCGTCCTGTTCGACACAGAACAGCTTGAGAATAAACCTCATCAAATTCGTCACGACTATGACGGATTTACTGACCGCGACATTGGTTCAACATCGATTGCCCTAAATTATTATGGATCATCTACCACATTTAGTTCTATCACAGGTATAGAAAAATGGTCTGCACATGAAAAAACCGACCTTGACTTTACCACTAACGATTTTTTACGAAGGGAAACAAAAGAAAACCAGAATCAATTCTACCAGGAATTTAGTTTCCGTTCCCCTGACAGTGTCGATCCCTCGAACACTTACCCATCACCATCGCCCTGGATTTTTGGTCTATCCACCTTCAATTCAACATTCAATCATGATTCAATAAATGATAGTCGACCCGGATTTGTATTACTGCAACGTTTTTTCGCACCAACACTTCCTGCGACTGTAAACGACCTGGCTGAGTATGAAATTGATAATTATGGTTTTGCATTCTTTGGTCAGAATACGTATTCAATTTTGGATAATTTGCATTTAACGATCGGTCTTCGCTATGAAATCGAGCGAACTAAATCAGGTATTAACCTTGTAAGAGTTGATGATACTGCAGCAACAACTCAACAATTTGCCGACGTCAATGAGAAATTCGATGAACTATTGCCAAAACTAAGCCTTAGTTACCACCCAACTAAAAATATGACTTACTACGGCAGTGTCGCGAAGGGGTTTCGAGCCGGAGGATATAATCGCAATGAAACGCTTGGAGGACCATTTGCATTTGATGAGGAGACAAGCTGGTCGTATGAACTTGGCATAAAATCAACATCATTCGATAATCGTATAATTTTCAATGCAGCAGCGTTCTATATTAATTGGAACGACATGCAGCTTGATGTTTCAAATGGCAGTTTAACAAATCCCGGATTCTTTCTCAATAATGTCGGGGAAGCTGAAAATGTCGGCGTTGAGTTTGAGTTTCAAGGAAAATTATCTAACCATTGGGCAATAACAGGTGGCTTAGGTTATGTAAATGCGGAATTTGAAGACTACATTGATCCACTCACGACCCGCAATGTTGCAGGTAATAAAATACCGAATGTGCCTGATTTCACTTGGAGCATCGGAATTCAAAACAACCAGGCACTGGCAACTGACTTGAATATCTCCAGCCGACTTGAATTTGTTGGGGTTGGTGAATTATTCTATGACAACGTAAATTCAAAAAGCCAAAATCATTATATTTTGACCAATTTTCGTATTGGAATTAGCAATAAAAGATGGAGTCTTGAGGGTTGGATAAAAAATGCATTCGATCAGGATTATGTCCCGACGGCATTCAGCGTACCTCAACTATTCAGTTCATCAGGATTCGTCGGTCGTGGTGGAGATCCGCGAACTCTGGGATTTACACTAAAGATTAAAATATAGAAAACATAGTAAATCGGATACCTAATTTAAGAGATTGTAAATGTTCGCGATGATCGTTGGAGATCATAAATTCAGTTGTGTTTTCATAGTAGTTGGCCCCTAAATGGTATTTTGCTTAGAAGCAACCTTTGGGTCAGTCAGATATTTGGCCTCGCTTAATTGAATAAGAAACTTGGTTTTGAGTGTCAGGTTTCAGGATAGAACTGAGCATTTAAATCTGACACCTGAACGCTGAAACCCCAAAATGTTTAAGTTTCAGAGGAACAAAAAATAAAAAGGCAACTTAAAAACAACACCGTTATGCAAACGAAAACATCAAAACCTATCTTAATTTGTCTATTACTCAGTTCCCTAGTTATTGGAACTAATTATCTATCTGCAAGACCTCAGACAAATGGTTGGCTGAATTGGCGCGGCCCGAATCAAAACGGTACGTCGGCCGAGGAAAACCTGATTGATACCCTGAAAGTCAACGGCCAAAACCATCGATGGTCTTATCCTTTATCAGGCAGAGGAACCCCAGTGATAGCTGGAAAAAGATTGTATGCCTTTGGTTACGATGGTGAAGGTGTCGAATTAAGAGAAGTTCTTGTTTGTATCGATACACAATCGGGTAAAAAATTGTGGGTACGCTATTTTAGAGACTTTATCAGTGATATCATTTATAATCGTTATTCAATCGGCAGTCCGGCAATTGATTCCGAAACTGGAAACGTCTATCTACAAACATCTCCTGGACTGGCTTTAGCATTAGACGCGGATGGGAAACATCTATGGCAACATTCCATGATGGAGGAATTTGGACGCCTGACCTTCCCAAACGGGAGAACTGGCTCTCCAGTGGTTGATGGTAATCTTGTTATTTTTAGAGGAATTACCACTAATTGGGGTAAACAAGGTCCTGCTCGTGATCGTTTTTATGCGTTTGATAAATACTCTGGTAAACTTGTATGGTCATCAACACCGGGTGTGCGCCCTACTGATAGCTCGTTTTCTACACCAATTTTTGGATGGCTCGGAAATATACGTGTGTTTTATGCAGGCACTGGATGCGGAAACGTCGTCTGTGTTAACGCAAAAAACGGTAGACCGCTATCAAGATTTCAATTTCTACACGGCGGCGTCAATTCTTCGCTCCTTGTTTACCAGGAAAATACGATTATTGCGATTCACGGCAAAGAAAATATCGACACGTCAGAAATCGGCCGCATGGCTGCCATTAAAATGGACAGAATACCAGGGCTAGAAGATAAATCTCCAATAGTCATAGAAAAAGACGTGGAATTATGGCGTAATAATTTGGGCATATTCACCAGCTCACCTGTCCTGGTCGAGAACCGAATTTATCAAGTCACACATACCGGCAATCTGGGATGTGTCGATGCAGATTCAGGTACAATTTTATGGGAAAAGAAATTAAGCAACTCCCAACTTCACGCATCCTCTTTATATGCTGACGGTAAATTATATATACCGATGGTTAACGGACTTTTTTATATATTAAAACCTAGTGACACAGGTGCGACTATTCTGGCGAAAGTGCAATTGGAAGGAAACTGTCTAGGAGCACCTGCAGTTTGGGACGGAAAGATATATGTGCACACTACCGAGAAGCTCTATTGTTTTGGAGAAAAAGAAGACCTAGAGTCACGCAGGGTGCAGATTTCAAAAAGAACGAAACAAATTAAAGCTGGAAAAATAGCGCGCATCATTCCTATTCCTTCAGAAGTATTATTAAGGCCGGGAGAATCCAAAAATATTGAATTTCGAATGACTGATGAACATGGTCATAAAATTGACGGAGCAACGCTATCCGAATTAGATTGGCAGAAATACGTACCGCCAAAAGCCAAAGTGAAATCATACTTAAATGCTGACATTGATAATACTAATACCTTTAGAGCTGATCACAAAAATGTCCCCTCTGCAGGAATGTTTAAGATAAGTGATAAAGATGTTTCAGGCTTACTTCGTGGGAGAATATTGCCAGGAATTCCATTCAGCGAAAATTTTCAAAGCGTTGAACTCAACGTACCACACAAGCTTGAAGAAAACGTCAAATTTGCCTTCCCTCCCCTACCTTGGATTGGTGCCCGATTCAAATGGGAAATACGAGACTTGAATGGTAACAATGTCCTTACAAAAACACTGGACCGGGTATTATTTCAAAGGACTATGACGTTTATCGGCACTCCCGACTCAAATAATTATATTATGCAGGCAGATGTCATGAGTGATGGAAACCGCCGCATCATGTCAACAGTAGGTATTATAAACCAACGATATCTCATAGCTCTAAAGGGAAATTGGCAGCAATTAGAAGTGAGTTCTAATCACGACCGTTTAAAAGTTGCCGTCCCCTTTACGTGGAAACCGAATGTTTGGTATACGATAAAATCAAGAATTGACATTGATGCCAAGGGAAACGGAATAATTAGGGGAAAAGCATGGCAGCACGATGCCCCCGAACCCGAACAATGGACCATTGAGGTGCCGCATACAGATGCCCATACGCACGGTGCTCCAGGTCTTTTTGGTTTTTCTCCGCAAAGTAAAAAACGAGTTTATATTGATAATATAGTCTTAACAAATTTGAACTGAAGTTTCCGAAAGTTTGGAGTTCCGCCTTTAGCCTGGATTATGCATAAAATTTTGTAATGAGAGTTATTAGATTTCGTGAAATCAATGAGTTATGAATATTATTCGCGTAAAGGAACAGTGTTAAAAATCCGCCATGGCGGAAACTATTTCGAACCCGTAGAACTTTATAACTCGTTGATATTATGTGATATAATGACTCATAATAGAAAGTTTATGAATAATCCAAGTTTGGCGGGTTTTTTTGAAGGTGATGACGAAAAAAAATACTAACAACCCGCCTGAAGGCGGAACTCCAAACTTGTCAAACATGCAAAATTACACATTAACAAACGATAAAATTTATATGAATACTTTTAGAATAAAAATTCTACATCCCACATACTGTTCACTGATCACTGTTCACTTTTTACTTTTTCACTGTTCACTATGCTTCTCCGCTGATTGGCCAATGTGGGGACGAACACCTACCCGTAACATGGTCGCAAATGAGTCGAACCTGCCAGCTTCATTCAATCCAGGAAAAATTGATCGTGTCACAGAAAAAGTAGATTTCTCAACTACAAAAAATGTAAAATGGATTGCAAAATTAGGATCCCAATCCTACGGAAACCCGACAATTTCAGGAGGAAAGGTATTCATTGGAACAAATAATGAATCACCCAGAAATCCCTTGCACAAGGGAGATCGGGGTCTGGTAATGTGCTTTGACGAAAAAACAGGCAACTTTTTATGGCAATCAATCACACCTAAACTCGGTGCGGGAAAAGTCAGCGACTGGGAATACCTGGGTATTTGTTCATCTCCTGCAACTGATGGTAATCGCACCTATGTTATCACCAATCGTTGTGAAGTTATTGCTTTGGATGTTGAAGGACTTAAAAACGGCAATGATGGTCCATTCAAATCAGAAGAAAGCTATATCTCCAATACTCCGGTAAAGTTAACTGAATCAGATGCAGATATAATCTGGCGATATGATATGCGCGAAGAGTTAGGCATTTTTCCCCATAATATAACAAGCAGCTCGGTTCTGATTGTCGGTGATAAGTTATACGTTACCACGTCAAATGGACAAGACTGGTCACATGTCAACATCCCATCACCAAAATCCCCCTGCCTGATTGTGCTCGATAAAAATACGGGAAAATTACTTGGTGAAGAAAATTCAGGTATTGGTTTCCGCTTATTTCACTGTAACTGGTCGTCTCCAAGTTATGGCATATTAAAGAATACAAACCTTGTCTTTTTTGGGGCCGGAGACGGTTATTGTTACGCTTATGATCCGCAACCCGTCAAATCCGACGATAATTTTGCCTTTCTAAAGGAAATATGGAAGTACAACTGTAATCCACCGGAGTATTTACAAAAGGATGATAAACCAATTAAGTATCCGAGCCCAAAAGGACCAAGTGAAATCATTGCCACACCTGTCTTTTACAAAAATCGAGTATACGTCGCGACTGGTCAGGATCCAGAACATGGCCAGGGCATGGGCATGCTAAGCTGTATCGATGCATCGAAGTCAGGAGATGTTTCAAAAACCGGTACTATTTGGAACTATAAAGGACTCCATCGGTCAATATCCACGGTTGCAATCTATGACGATCTAGTATATGCAACTGATTATACCGGACGATTACATTGTTTAGACGCTAACTCTGGTAAATTATACTGGATGCATGATACCGAAAGTAACATATGGAGCTCCCCTCTTGTAACCGATAATAAGGTCTATGTGGGAAATGAAGATGGTGTTTTAACAATATATAAAACAGGTAAAACACTAAACGTGTTAAACACAATTGAGATGAATGCATCAATTTATTCTTCCCCTGTTGCAGCAAATAGTGTGCTCTATATTGCGACGCAAACCCATCTTTATGCGGTAGAAAAGTTGTAAATATTGCCCACGAATCACACAAATTTGCACCAACAATAATTTAAATATTCGTGAAGGTTCGTGCTATTCGTGGGCCCAAATAGTAGTTTTAGACTCTCAAAACCGTCGGCAATATGACTGCATAAACTAACTGATTCCCAACTCAAGCAATCTTCCCCTCAATGAAAAAACTAACCATTTCTCTTATCGTTCTTTTAGCGCTTCTTCACCAGGATTTCTGGTTTTGGAATGATAAAACACTAGTGTTTAATTTTATCCCCATTGGGCTAGCTTATCACGCTATGTACTCGCTAATCTGTGGTATCGTCTGGGCAATGGCAGTAAAATTTTTATGGCCATCGGAAATGATCAAAAAGGCTGATTTAAACTACGTTGACACGCCAATGCTGAAGGATGAAGAAGCCGGATGACTCCAACAATCATAATCGCTATCTATCTAGTAATACTGCTGATTTTGGGATTATGCAGCAGTCGCTTTTTCAGGGGAACCGCAAGTGACTATTTCCTGGCTAGCCAATCAATAGGTCCGTTTATGTTGTTGATGTCTGTATTTGGTACAACCATGACCGCATTTGCACTTGTCGGCAGTACAGGCGAAGCCTACCGCGCGGGAATCGGCGTATACGGTAAGATGGCGTCATGGTCAGGCCTGATACACTCCGCGATATTTTTTCTGATAGGCATAAAACTTTGGACCTTTGGTAAACGCTACGGATACGTAACTCAAATCCAGTTCTTCCGAGATCGTTTTGAAAGTAACGCCGTCGGCACACTACTATTTCCCATCCTTGTAAGTTTAATTATCCCTTACCTGTTGATTGGACTTCTTGGTTCAGGCAGCGTTGTTAAATCGCTTACTTCAGGAGCATTTCCAACAGTATTCAGCGAAACGCAGGGTGGAATACCACCTTGGCTAAGCACGCTGATTATTTGTTGCATTGTGTTGACCTATGTCTTCTGGGGTGGGTTGCGTGGAGCCGCATGGGCAAATACCTTTCAAACATTGGTATTCATGATCACAGGACTCATTGCATTTTTCACAATTTCCTATAAATTGGGTGGGCTTTCGGCAGCGACTGCAATGGCAAAACCCGAGAGTCTAATTCGGGGAGATGAAATACCGCAACTTCAGTTTTTCACTTATTGTTTTGTACCTCTTTCAGTAGGAATGTTTCCTCATATATTTCAGCATTGGCTGACAGCTAAGTCAGCCAAAACATTTCGCTTGACCGTGATTGCTCATCCAATATGCATTATGATTGTCTGGGTTCCCTGTATTCTAATCGGCATTTGGGCAACGGGCGCAACGATTGATGGCAACCTCATTGTACCGTTAAAGCATCCACCAAATGCAGAGCTGGCGATTATGGTCAAAAAATTAACAGGTCCTGCATTAACGGGATTGCTCGGCGCCGGGATCCTTGCCGCCATAATGTCGTCACTGGATTCCCAGTTTTTTTGTCTTGGAACCATGTTTACCAATGATATAATCATTCATCACTTTGGAAAATCGAGATTTAACGACAAACAAAAGATTTGGCTGGCAAGAGGATTTATTGTTATGATCGTAATATTAACCTATCTCCTTTCTTTAACGGAACCCAGAAGAGTATTTACTTTAGGGGTTTGGTGTTTTAGTGGATTTGCCGCTTTATTTCCAATCATATTCGCAGCCCTTTACTGGAAACGCACTACTAAGGTCGGAGTTATGGCCTGTACAATTACCACTGCAATTTCATGGTTTATGCTATTCAAACAATCTGGTTTTGGAGCAAATCCGAAATTTTTGATCTATGATATGATGCCCGTTACCGTTATGATATGTGTTTCAGTCCTTTCATTAGTACTGACATCATTATTCACTGCTCCTCCGGAACAAGAAACTCTTGATCGTTTTTTCTAATGGTGAAAACGGCAACACTATTACTGGGGATTTTAACAATCATGCCTGCAAAAGCAATAGAGAATAACGAGCATGTTGTGTTATTACATGGTCTATTCCGGACAGCAAAGTCAATGGTCAAGATGGAGCATTCATTGTCTATTTGTGGCTATCACGTAATGAATGTGGATTACCCATCCAGAAAGCTAATAATCAGAGATTTGAGTGAGAAATACGTTGGAGAAGCCGTTAATTCATGCCGTAAAAATGGCGCTGATAAAATTCATTTTGTAACTCATTCGTTAGGTGGAATTTTAATACGGGATTACTTATCACGGAATAAAATGACAGACCTCGGTCGCGTCGTCATGCTTGGACCTCCCAACAAAGGAAGCGAAATTGTCGATGCATTAGGTCAACTAAAAATATTTGAGTGGATTAATGGCGCTGCTGGCAAGAATCTCGGTACCGAAAACAGTAGCATCCCTAATCAACTTGGCCCTGTAAATTTTCCGCTAGGGATTATTGCTGGTGACCGATCAATAAACTGGATTAACAGCTCGATGATATCCGGAAAAGACGATGGAAAAGTATCCATCGAAAACACAAAAATTGATGGCATGACTGATCATAATATTCTTCATGTTACCCATCCTTATCTAATGAAAAACAGAGAAGCAATCCGGCAGACGATTGCCTTTTTAAAAACAAGCCAATTTGACAAGGACATAGAAAAGAAAGAATAGATATACCGAACGTAATCCGGTTTTCACGTGCACGACATTATTGAAACGTGACTCACGTCTACAGGTTTCTCCTGAATCCGTGACGTTAAGTATAAAACCAGTTACCTTAAAGGTATTTTACATTTTAGCGATCGTTCTGCTATCACAGAATGGCTTTCTTTTAATGCATCTGCTTCGTTATCAAGCTATTGCAGTAGTTACTACAGCTAAAAATTTGATGCCTTACATCTACATAAAAAGAAAACCATCACGGATTCAGGTTTCTGTAAAGTTTATCCATAAAATGATCCCTTACGCGGGAAGAAAAAATCTACTGTTTACAGGATAACATCTCTAATTTTCCTTCTAAAAACACGATTAAACTGCTTCATTAGTCTGCCAAGAGCTTTTTCAACATCTTTACATCAGCATGATCTTTTTCTCGACCCGCCGCAAGTTTATTTTGTATTAAATGTTTAATCGACAAATACTTTATTCTAACACCGTCAGTTTCTGACGTAGTTGTGCTTGGATAAGCTTCACTAAATGTTACTCCAGAGATGGCTGTGATTATATCTATACGACGGGGGGGAAGGCCAATTTGAAAAATAGTATCCATAGAATGAAAATCTCTAAACTCTACTTGTTTTAGAGGAGCTCCAAATTTAGCCAGAGCGTTGTATACTTTTTTTGCATTTTCCTGGGTGGGATTAACCCAAATATCAATATCCAATGTTGCCCGTGGGTAACCTGTGCAGCTAATGCATAGGCTCCAACTATAATAAATTCAACATTTTCGTTTAATAAGGACAACAGCATCTCTTTGTAATCTTCGTTCCACATCATAACGGTCACTTAATGAAACAATTTCTTTTGTTATCGGCCAAACCATGAGTACACGTTGATCCAAAGAACCTGGCACAAAATTATCATCTTCATGGTTTCTTAAGGAAGATTTTTTAACTTTATTTCGATATAGTTGCATCACATTCAATTTATTGGGATCAGGAAATGTTTTAATACTGAACCTTCTTCATCTTGAAGGAGGCAAAACACTACACCGTCCTGGCTGAATTATCAATGCTAACCTGATTAATTCATGCGATTCGTCGCGAGAGCACTTAACTCGCTCATAATTAAATTGATTAGAGAAAATTTCACAGTGAAAGTGAATTTTCATTCACTGAGATGTAAAATTGAGTTAATCGGCTTATTTGAGCAGAGATTAGGGATCGCAGCAGAATACTGATGAATTATTCAGGTTAAACTATAACCAAGAATCTTTCAATTATTTTGAGTGGCTGTCTTGTTGTAAATCCAATAGCCTTTTCCGGGTTGGAGAGCATTGGAATCAGGCGTAATAAAGATGTGTTTTTAGGGATCCCATCCCCAGATTTGGCTTGAGATATCACCTGAGGGTTTTGCGGAAACCTGAAGGCTCTTGGCACCGTACATATTCCAACCGTTCGAAAATATAACTGCCTGAGATGTCGAATCGATTTCATTACCTCGTAATAATAACGTAACATCAGAGTTACTGTACAGCCAATACGCATTGCCTGAATCAAATTGTGATGCCAGCTTAAATTGGCCATTATTCCAATACCAAACAGCAACACTGTTTATCTTATTTAGCAGTCCCGATGATTCAACGGTCTGGTGTATGTTCGGATTTAAGAGATTAATCGGAGTGGCAATCAAATTCCAGCCAGCCAATAAATTAAGCTGAAAATCATGGATTATATTAGTGACGGTTAAAGTTCCATTATTTAATTCGAGATCATAATTATTATCACTACCATTGGTCAGGAAGATTATGGGATAATTGCCAACCGGACTTGATGTCATCGCAGTTGTTTGGAGTGTTGGTTTTGTATCAATATCATCTACGGTGTTTCCATTAACGAAACCACTGTAAGAGATGGTCAGTTCGGGATTTTCCGCGCCCTGAGTCTTATTCTTGTTGTCAGCTATTGTTATCAGAGTCTTCTTTTTAATTATTAATGTCTGTTCCACTGGAGTCGCTGCGGCAAACGACACATTACCCGGCTGAGTTGCACGAATGGTTGCAGTACCAGCACCCACTACTGTTAGTATCGATCCACTGACAGTTGCAACCGCCGGAGTAAGGCTGGAATACTCAACAGCCAACCCAGAATTTGCCGTTGCACCTAAGGTAAATGGTGCATCACCAAAGGTCTTATCAGCTAAAGTTCCAAAGGTAATGGTCTGTGACGACTGTGCTACGGTCAGTGATTGATCAACCGGGTTGGCTGCCGCGAATGATTCATTTCCCGGTTGGGAAGCCCGAATGGTTGCCGTACCCGCACTTATGATCGTGACTGTCGATCCACTGACAGTTGCAACCGCTGGAGTAAGACTTGAATACTCAATAGTTAAACCAGAACTTGCCGTTGCACCTAAGGTAAATGGTGCATCACCAAATGTCTTATTGGCTAAAGTTTCAAAGGTAATGGTTTGTGATGCCCGTGCCACAGTCAGCGTTTGATCAACCGGATTTGCCGCCGCAAACGACGCATTCCCCGACTGGGAAGCCCGAATAATTGCCGTACCGGCACCGACAATAGTCACGGTTGATCCGCTGACCGTAGCAACCGCCGGAGTAAGACTTGAGTACTCAACAGCCAATCCTGAACTCGACATTGCATTTAGAGAAAATGGTGCATCACCAAACGTCTTATTAGCTAAAGTTTCGAAGGTAATGGTTTGTGATGACTGTGTCACAGTCAGTGTTTGATCAATCGGGTTTGCCGCCGCAAACGACGCATTCCCCGACTGGGAAGCCCGAATGATTGCGGTACCAGCACCTACGATAGTGACTGTCGATCCACTTACGGTGGCAACGGCTGGAGTAAGACTTGAATACTCGACAGCCAGACCAGAACTTGTCGTTGCACCTAGGGTAAATGGTGCATCACCAAATGTCTTATTGGCTAAAGTTCCAAAGGTAATGGATTGATCATTTAAACCGACAGAGAGGTTCCCCGGTTCCAAATTCAATTCGTAATTATTATCATTACCGCTTGTCAGGAAGGTTATCGGATAATTGCCAACTGGACTTGACGTCTCCGCTGTTGTTTGTAATGTTGGTTTTATGTCAATATCATCTATGGTGTCCGTACCGGCAAAGCCGCTATAGGTTATTGTCAGTGCAGGATTTACCGCGCCCTGAGGCTTGGTCTTGTTGTCTACCTTTGTTGTCAGCCCTTTCTTGCCAATCATCAAAGTTTGGTCAATTGGTGGTGCCGCCGCGAATGATTCATTCCCCGGTTGGGAAGCCCGAATGGTTACAGACCCAGCTCCAACAATTGTCAGTGTCGATCCACTGACAGCCGCGACCGTCGTATCCAGACTCGAATACTCAACCGATAACTCAGAACTTACCGTTGCACTTAGGGTAAATGGTGCGTCTCCGTAGGTTTTATCTGCTAACACTCCGAACGTAATTGTTTGATTATCTAACCCGACAGAAAGACTCCCTGGTATCAAATTAAATTCGTAATTATTATCACTACCGTTTGTCAGGAAGGTTATCGGATAATTGCCAACCGGACTTGATATCATTGCAGTTGTTTCGAGGGTTGGTTTTGTATCAATATCATCTACCGTGTCTCCATCAATAAAACCACTGTAGGGTAATCGTTTAGCCCCCCCCCTGATTTTGTCCTGTAATCCTTCTCGTTTTTTGAATGGGGGAAATGTGGGATACTATGATGGAGCATTGAATTGCTATGCAATTTCACTCAAAAAAAAGGGGATGCTTCATGCCAAGG
>JAJFLO010000198.1 GCA_021772675.1 Verrucomicrobiota bacterium
ATTACCGAACTTGCTAAATCGCAAAATATTAGACAAAGTGAATAAAGCCACGAATTACGTATAATAAATGTTTTAAATATTTTGTTATCTTATTCTTAGGGAGTACTTTAACTTTTTAAAGTGGTAAACATAGGTTATATGACAAAACGTGTATTACCAAATTCTTGCTACTGATGGGTATTTTACATATTGAAACGTGATTCTCAACAAACGTTTATGAATGCAGTTTCAAGTATAGGAATTTAGCCTGATTAATTCATGCGATTCGTTGCGAGAGCACTTAACTCGCTCATAATAAGTTGATTAGAGAAAATTTCACAGTGAAAGTGAATTTTCATTCACTGAGATGTAAAATTGAGTTAATCGGCTTATTTGAGCAGAGATTAGGGCTTGCAGCAGAATACAGGTGAATTATTCAGGTTAGATTGAAAAAATAAATCAATCGTTTGATAATACCTTCCTGTTGAATAAAATAGGTAATAATTCTATAGTATCAACTTCAAATTATTGATGATTATAGCGTTGTAATCGTTCACAAATGGCAGGTTTCAGTAATAAGTCCAAAAAACCGAAGTACAAACACTTTGCCGAGGATTGGAGGTAATTTTTGACCTCTTATTATTTTTGAAACGATAAATTTTTACATGTTTTTGTAAACTAGACGCCGGATATCTGCCAACGATTGCGTCTTGTCAATTTGAGGGTGATTTTTAACAGAGCGTTAGATTAATAGCTGTAATTGAATTTTGCATAAATGAGCTGCATCGACTCGTGATTAATTATAGTCACAGTGATGGCGGTAGCCTGTCTTGATTGTGTATGTTCCAGTACGATGCCATGCTAAGTAATTTATTTTTGCCCAGCGACTAATCATAAAATGCCCTTCACTATTTATTGCGGTCATTATTTATTAGGATTTGGTGATTCAAAATAAAATAGGTGAACCGTAAGCCAGTACCAACATTTGTTAAATTCGCGATTGAATGCCTATTTTCATGGGGTCAAATACAATTCAACGATAGAATTTTATAACTAAGGGTAAAGTTCAGTTTTATGGAATTTAGTATTTCTACTCGTTGGAATTCAAATCGCCATTCTTCGGCCAAAGCTATGATTGATGAAATACTTGAATTGGGACTAAATCAGGTTGAACTCGGTTACACTTTCCCTGCTGATTTTGCTGTTGATATAAAAAAAATGGTTCATGATGGTCAAATCAACGTATCGAGTGTCCATAATTACTGTCCGGTGCCTGCTATAGCTGGTCAGGGGCATCCTGAATTGTTTACGTTCTCAGACAGTGACCAGAGAACGAGAGATGCTGCGCTCATTCATACCAGCAATACGATTCGATTTGCTGCTGAGGTAAATGCCACAGTTGTTGTGGTTCATTGTGGTAATGTTGAGATGAAAAATCTTACCGAAAAACTCGTATCTCTATGCCATAAGAAGCAGCGATTGAGTAATTCATTTGAAAAAATAAAACATAGTCTGTTTGAGCAGCGACGGAAAAAGGTTGTTAATCAGCTAACTTATTTGTATGACGCTATAGATAAACTCATTCCGTTACTTGCGGAAACTGGAATACGTTTGGGGCTTGAGAATTTACCCACTTGGGAAGCGATACCTACGGAAGTTGAATGTCATAGACTAATCGAAGATTTTGGTTCGAAATATCTGTGTTACTGGCATGACATTGGTCATGCCCAAATCAGGGAAAATTTGGGATTCATAAATCATCATCGGGTATTAGAATCAATGTCGTCAGTATTGGGTGGATTTCATGTTCATGACGTGAAGTCGCCTGCAACGGATCATTTATTGCCGCCTATGGGAGATATTGATTTTAGTAATTTGGCTAGATTCGCAGCGATGGATATTTTAAGGGTACTTGAGCCAAGTTCACGGATTTCGGGGAACAAGATAAAAAGTGCAGTTGATTATCTCAATAGAATATGGCCGGATTAACAATTCGTAACATATTAAAAAAAAGGAGGCTTGTTAATATGAGGAAATTTTTATTTTTTTTATCTTTATCAATCCTCGTCTCGAGTTGCAAATCAATACATCGTTCATCATTATTGGGAGATCTGACGTCAATCAAATATTTAGTCGAAAATACATCAGCTGACGTTAACAAAGGGAATTTGAATGGAAAAACATCATTAATATTAGCCGCGGAAAATGGCCATTTGGACGTAGTAAACTATCTCATCACGCAAAAGGCCAGCATTTTTATCATGGATAATATGGGGATTACCCCGCTGGGGTGGAGTATACTAAATAATCATGAAGATATTACTCATTCTTTAATACAAAATATTCATAACTTTTTTAGTGAAAATGTGTCAAAAAAACTAAATTCTCAGGCCCAACATTCAATAGCCCAGGCTTTTTATGTCGCCGGGGTATCAGGCAACAAATCATTAATTATTAACCTCCTCAAAAATTACAAAACAGTTTTACAATATAAAGACAAAAATGGTTTAACCGCGTTGTTTGGGCCTGCGTTGGTGGGAAATGATACAATTACACAGTTATTTCTGGAATCGGGAGCTAACTCTGAACCTGCGGCAGAACACAGTGGCTATACTCCATTTCATTTTGCTGCTTTGGCTCCAATTCCGGGAACTAACGGATACTATTATATTGTTTCTAACAACTTTTCGATTTTCGACAAACAGATGCTTAGGAAGCAGTTGGCTGATAGCACTAGTGAAGGTTACATAAAGACAATTGACGCTTTATTAAAAAGTGGGGTTGACGTTAATTCAAAAACAAGGCGCCATGAAACGGCATTGCATTTAGCTGCGATAGGTGCGCCAATTGAAGTAGTTAAGTTCTTGTTAGAAAATGGAGGAGATGTTAATGCTAGGGATATCTATGGACATACACCCAGTTGGTTTGCTTCTCAACATCACCGCAGTGATATTGAGACGTTATTTGAATCCTATGGTGGCACTTGGAAGTAGGTCTCTTTATTGTGTGATAGAGTTCAGCTTCCTCGAAATCTAAGGTGAAATATTCCTAATATCATTGACAGACGATAATATATGATTAGATTTATAGAGCAATACATTTCCCCTGAACTTTGTTTGTAACGCCTGTATTTAAGCAAGTCAATACCTAAAAATCAAAATAGGAATCACCGCCGTTATGAAAAGTACGAATTTTCCCCACCTACTTGCAGTAGTGGTTGCTACTTTTTTTATTTTATTGTCCAATGCCTTTGCTGTTGGAATCAAAGGATATACCCCTGTCAAAAAAAGCGGAGATTGCCGAATAAAGAGTGAAGCGGGTTATGCCGCAATTGAAATTGGGACCGAATATTCTTTCGGGCGCACTGTGAAAACCGGACGCAATTCATATCTGGACCTAGAATTTTCTGAAGGAAATTCATTTCGACTTCTGGCTCGAACGACGTTGACAATTGTTGAAAACGTTAAAAATCCAAAATTGAAAGTTTTGGAGCTCAGTAAAGGGTCAGTCGATTTAAAGCTAGACAAATTTCCTGCCGATCACAAACTTCAGGTTGAAACGCCTTCAGCAATATGTGGAGCCGTTGGAACTCGATTTGTGGTATCCTTTGAATCTGAAGACGCAAGTGTAGGCAGTCGCAAGCATAGTTTTAAATGTGATGAAGGCAGCGTTGAGGTCGCCAGTCGATTTACAATTGACGATGAAGTGGTTATTGGCAAGTCATTTTCAGTGGAAGGGTTTGAGGCTGGCAGTGAAATGGTTGCTGAGATCCATGAAGGAATTGATAATGCCTATACCGACGTAACGGTCAATCGTGGTCGGTTGAATTTCAAATACGGAGGAGATGAGGGTATTTCATTTTCTGTTGATGCACCGCCCGAAGGTTCTGATTCAGGTCAACCACCAGCTAGGTTTACATGTGCGCTACAGAAAAAGGCCGACGGAACTACTTTTGTCGCGTTTAAAATGATTTCGGGTGTCGCAGATTTTTCATTTTTTGGCGGTTCGCAGGCTGCTGCTAGAGTCACGAGTGCCATGGGAGATGCAATTATTCCGGTTTCAAAGGACAGTGGCGACAAAATTCAAACGAATGCGGTTGCTAAAAAATTGGCCCAAAAATTTCAAGAAAAGGCCAAAACTGAAGCGGTGCAAAATTCAAAATTAATCGATATGAAGAAGACTGGTGTGGGTAAGCAGGTGGTTCAAGCACAGGAAGCAAAGGTGCAAAACGCTGCGAAGGAAGCAAATGAAGTCATTGTCCAGGTGAAACGTGTTGTATTTGGAGGAGCTAAAGACCCGGCTGCACCTGAAGATGACACGGAAGACGAAGACGAAGACGAAGACGAAGATGGAGATGGAGATGGAGATGGAGATGGAGATGGAGATGGAGATGGAGATGGAGATGGAGATGGAGATGGAGATGGAGATGGAGATGGAGATGGAGATGAACCAGAACCAGAACCAGAGCTACCACCAGAAACAGAACCACCAGAACCACCACCACCAGAACCACCACCAAAGCCGCCGCTGGACCCAACTGAAAGAGGAAATGTAGAAGCTGTTAAGTCTGTATATGTCGCTGAGGTGTTAAGCTCGACTAATACGATCACGTTTAAAAATAGCAACACTGAATTCAAGTTGGTTCCTGGGGTAACGGAGCAATTTTCGTTTAAAATCAACACTGGAAATCTTACAAGTATTCAAGTTAATATACCAGGTACAGAGACTGGTTTGGCAAGGGCTGAAATAAGCGAACCGACTTTTACCAAAATTGGTGATTTCTATACCGATCCAAATGGAGAATATACGATTACTTTGGCCAGTGTAAATGCTGACACTGGTGAGGTTATTTTTTATATAACTAACAATAGTAATTCAAGTGGTTTAACTGCGGTTGAATTCAAAGTTAATGGAACTAATCTTACTGTTTCTGTAGATCCTAACTTCGAGGCTGAACCAGTAACAGATCTCGCTGTGGAAGATGTTAGCACTCCTATTGAATTGATAATCGATCTGCCTATAACTCCGACGGTACCTTAAGGTCTGTTCTGGGGCAATTATTATATACAACAAGGATTTTATGGATACATTTTATGTCAATAACCTTGTAGCAAAATATTATATGGTGAGAAATACAATGCATTGAGTGGGTGATTTGTGGTTCATAACTAACTTCAATTTACTTTAATTATATAAATATATGGAGCTTCTTGCAGTCATTCATTTTAAAATCATTTGGGTGTAGATTTCTCTCTCGGCACATGCACAATGTATAAGGTGGGTATACTGTTTCCACATCTAAAATAGGCTGATTTGCAATCCAAAATATCTTTGTAGGAAACTTATTAAAAATGAGTATGCTTTGATTTTGAATTAATAAAAAAGGGCAGTATTCTAACTTGAATTGATGATTGTCCTAACATTCACATTAAATATCATTATGAGACGAATCACGTATTATATCGTTATAACTTTTTCTTTACTCACCTCAATTTCGCTATTTGCGTCACAGATTGAAATAAGAAATAGTGAACCTCCACCCAAAACCACAAATTATAATTTGAAATTTGGAAATTTGGAACTGGATTTAGGTTATATTATTGCGGTAGTCAGTGATAGTAACAGTAATAGATCTGGCGATAGTGATACCCGGGAGGAAGGATTTCGGATAGGTAATGGTCTTACAATTGGACTGGACTGGTCCTTCAACCCTCATATTCGTATAAATTCCGGAGTCAGGATTGGTTATTTTTCAACCACGGGTGGTGAAGGACTCGAAGGATTGGTTGTAGATGGTACAGATGGCAATCTCGAAAGTAGATTCCTTCTTGATTTTCTTATTGGTTTAGATGGAATATTTACTCTCGAAGAAAAAATTTCCAGAAGTATTGATAGTATTGAAATAAGTCGGTTAACAACTGCGGGCGATTTTACTCTTTGGAATAATTCTGTATCACTTCAGTATCAAAACCAACTTTCCACATATATAACCAGCGCTATAAAGGTGACCCAAAGTGATTCGTGGGTCGATGAAAAACAGTTTGAATTTAAAGATAATACCAAGAATTCGTTTGATATATTGTTCTCTTGGCAAGTAAACAATTCACTACAACTGCGTCCATTTGCAAGGTACGATAAAACAAAATTTGATGAAGAAATTAATAATGATGCAGAACAGTATGAATTTGGAATTTCCGCTAATTACAACGTAACACAGTCAATAAAGAGTAGTATAAGCTTAGGATATCAAACAATGGATATTGACCCAGAAAATAGTGAAAATATTCCATTGAACTTTCAAAATGCTCACGAGCAGGAAGACGGTTTCTCTGGAAATGTAATGACGACGATGAAAATTTCTGATTTTGTAGATTTTTTCGCGAAAGTAGATATAAGGCGAACTGTAGGGATTTCAAGAATTGTTAATTTTAGTGAGGACATCACGACCACATCAAATTTGAAGTGGAAATTTGCTCCGAGATGGAGTTTTGATATAGGATTTCAGTGGTTGAAAGCAAACGAAAGTGGAAGCAATGGTGAGATTGGAGATACCTACACGTCGAGTGCACGAATTTCTCATGAAGTATCAAAGCAAAGTAAAATGTCATTGGCTTATTTCAGGACTGATAAATACTCAAATATTGTTGGACCTGATAGAGAATATGAAAGAAATCAGATCACATTAAATTTAGAATATGATTTTTAATTCAATTTTTTCCTAAATTGACTACCGGTTATACAGTAATCGCCATTTGGTTGGGCTGAATCCAGACCTTGCCACACTGTTTATACACAGCCTTCATCTACTCAATATTCTTAGAAACGCTTCATCGAAATGTTGCGCTTGGCACTTTACTACCAATTTGTTAACCCATTCTTCATACAATGACGATTAAAACAAAACTTAATATTTTGCTATTTATGATTTGTGTATTCCCCCATATCTATAGTTATGGTCAGGAAAGCGAAATTCCGATTCGAGAAGGGGACCAGATATCAGTCGCAATGGTTGAAGATCCTGATATCATTTACCAGGGAGTTGTTAACATTTCCGGATATATCCAACTTCCGTATATTCAGGATTTCAAAGTTGTGGGGTTGACCCCTTCGAAATGTGCAGACGCTCTATCAAAAACATTAACCAAAGATCTGTATCAAAAAGCAACGATTAAAATACACGTAGTTAAACGGGCGCCCGGGGTTGTTTATGTTTATGGCGCAGTTAAACAGCCGGGTCCGGTTTCGCTACCGGATTTAGGACATCTATCTGTATTGCAGGCAATCTCAAGGGTGGGGGGGACGTCCGCCTGGGCTTCTCCAAAAGAATGTAAAGTCAGCCGCAATAATCTTATAACGGGTAAACGTGAACGTATGCCAATAGATCTCGTTAGTGCGCTCGAAAATATTGGGGGGACTGAGGATCTTAATTTGGTTGCAGATGATGTCATTTTTGTTCCAGCGACGAATACAGAATTAGCTCAATTCTTAAGCCATGAACCATTTGAAGTCATTATTGTCGGGCAGGTTAATCAACCTGGAATCACTATGTTTGTCCCTGGAGAACAACGAACGTTTATGAGAGCGATCTTCAAAGCTGGAAACTTTACCCGGTTTGCTAAGAAAAAGGCGGTCAGAATAATTAATTACAGTCAAAATAATGAACGTGAGGTTAAAACGGTAAATGCTGAACGAATCATCGATGAAGGGTTTTTGGAAGATGATTTCGAATTACAGGCGGGTGACATGATTATCGTTGATGAGAAGTTGATTAATTTTTAGATTTAATCTTGGAATATATGGATTTGGAAAAAGAAAACAATCAACCACAACGTCCCAATTATAGACCTCAGACTCCCTTAAGTGGGGCATTGGGGGCTGGTAAACAGGATCAATTTGATCTGCTGTTATGCTTTCGTGTGCTACTTTCTTATTGGTGGATTTTAGGACCTTTGGCAGTATTTGGTGCGTTTTGTGGTATTTCGTTCTGGTTAAAGGTTCAACCTGTATATCAAGCATTTTGTAGGTTTGAAGTTTTCGAAAATCAGAATCTGAATATTGGCAAGGATATTCGGCAACCCCGAGGTTATGAAAATGCCATGTTATATCGGCATATTTTGGTCATGCAAAGTGGAAAACTGAATTCAGAAGTGAGTGATAAGCTTGCGGTGGATTGGGGCGGAAGAATTCCAGAAGATTTCGATCGGTATCAGGTTGATATAGCACCTGTTAAAGATGCACCGGGTTCGATGCTGGATATCAGTATCGAATCATTCAGCACAGAGTATTCGCTTGCATACCTCAAAAAATTAATTGAAGGTTATCAAAGCCTAAGGCGAGAAGAGAATTCGTTACTTAATGAAAGTACAGTTTCCAATCTGAGAGTTGAGCTTGATAATTTGGCCACAAAATTAGAAGTGGCGGAAAATGATATCGCTGAGTTTGAAGCAGAGCATAATATTTATTTTGTACATGAGAAGTATAGATCCGATCAGGCATTGCTTACTAAACTTATGAAACGTCAAAGTGAATTGCGGACTCAATCGGCCATTCTGGAATCCCAGTATCCGTTTTTGCAAAACGAGAATGCGGCTACATTGCGGGACGTTTTGGATTTGACAAATCATTTATCTCGAATGGAAATAATTGAAGATTTTGAAGAGCAAGATGCCTTGATTGTTCCAGGTGTTGATGCAGATAAGAATGCATTTAGTGGATGGTCAGAAAATCCCGATTGGCGAAAAAATGAGGCCGACATAATGCGTTTAAATAATGAATATGAAAAAATGCTTGAAACCTACAAACCAGGCCATGATAAAATGACTCAATTACAAGAGCGAATTGACCTGGCCAAGCGAGAATTAAGGATTCAGGCACAGATTTCCCTTAAGCGGTTAAATTCAATTAAAGATGCATTAAAGATGCAGGAAGAAGCTTTACTTAAAACAGCACAGTCATTCCGCATGGAAATCAATATGACTGCAGGTGACCGTGCGGAATATGATAAGTTGAAACGAAGACAACAACACCTTAAAAAATTATATGACCAGGTTTTTGGTCGAATAATCGATGGTTCGACATCCTCACAAGATAAGTATTATTCCCGATTTATTGATGGACCCTATACTGATCCTGAACCGGTTTGGCCCATTCGCTGGCAAGTTGTGACAATGTCAATTATCGGGTTCGTTGGACTTGGTTCAGGGATCATTCTCCTCAGCTATTTTATCCGTGTGAAATTATATGATTATCAGACTCTGGAGCGAAATCTTAATATTGACTGCCTTGCTGGTGTTCCTAAGTTCAAGAATATCAAATTTGGTAAGAAGCGAAGTGCTGATACCGATGTGGTACTTAAGAAAAAGACTGATTTTGCATCAGAATGTTACCGCAGCCTTAGAACCCAAATTGAATATAAAATGAATGAAAATGATAAGGTTCTGATGATTACAAGTCCCGACCCTGGTGAAGGAAAGACGTTTTCGGTCATGAATTTGGCGATGGTGTTTTCATGGAATCGGAAAAAAGTATTATTAGTTGATGGAGATTTTAGACGAATGACATTTAGAAAATTATTTAAAAACAGTTCGAAAGAAGGCTTAACCGACTGTTTAATCTCCGGCAGTAAAACCTGGCAGGATTATGTACAGAAATCTGTATTGGGAGACGTTGATTACTTACCGGCAGGACAAATGGACCAAAATATCACTGAGTTATTAACATTACAGAAAGTAAAAGAAATATTTGCTGAATTGAGAGAAGTTTATGACCTAATTATTCTTGATAGCGCTCCGGTCAATAGAGTGGTTGATACAATTATATTGGCAAAACAAGCGGATAAAGTCATGATCGTTGCAAAAGCCGGTAAAACCAAAATTCATTCTATTCAGTATTGTTATAATCGCCTTAGCTCAGCAAATGTTATCGGGTATATATTGAATAACATTGACGCATCATCACGAAAGTACGGTTTTTATAACCAGGGTTATTCCTACTATTCAACCTATCATCAGTATAAATCTTATGATCGTTCTGACTATGGGAAAATCAAAGAAAAACAGGCTGAGGTATAATCAAATTTTTTTGATGCTAGCCCGGTTTTCTCACAAACTTTGTGGTGAGAAAGCTTAGATTCCTATATTCAGTGGTTTAATGTAGACGAGCGAATATAACAGTGTGTCGAGACACATTGAGTGCGCTGGACAGGTTAAGGCTTTGAATTTAAGTGATATACGCTTTTGTAATAAATATTCCTGAATCCGTGAAGGTTTTCTTTGAATGTAGTTGCGAGGCAGTAAGTATTTAGCTGTAGTGACTGACTACTACAATTGCTTACTAACGAAGCAATTGCATTTAAAGAAAGCCTCCGCGAAGTGGCGACATATTGCTGATTTGTAAAATACCTAATAGTTATTTCGTCTTGAACCTACCGTCACGGATTCAGGATATTGTAAGAAATCCGGGTTAGTTATTTGCCTAATCAGGTATTGTTCGTGACATCCTAAAAAGTGTATGCGACTTACTCATTACGTTTCTCTTGCAATATTCAAATCCTTATCCCCTTCATGAGATGAAAATTGATGCTTAGGGGTCACAAATAAATAACTTGGATTTTTCGCATCTTATCTTCACGTCATCTATGTCCGATCCAAATGACGAAAAACATTGAAATATTGCAATATTCCTGCCGTTTTTCGTCATTCAGATCGCCCAAACCTAACATAAATCTGAGCGTGAAATTATCCAAGTTATTTATTTGTGAGCCCTTAACATTGAGTTTCAATCACCAATCATCAATCAACGATAAAAAACACAAAACTTCCCTTGATTCCATATTTTCTACTAGTTGGCCTGATCATTTTTTTAATTTATAAGGGTGCAGGATTTGACCCCGGGACAATGTATCTTGTATCTGGAATCATTATGGTCGGCCTTCTTTTTATTGGATACACAAGAAAATCACACACCTGGTTTAGATTTCCCTTAAATTTCTTTTATATAATATTGACTGCCTGGCTGATAATAAGCATTTTGCCAATACCAAAATACCTGCACAGCATTGCTGGTGAAAGGCGGTTGGAGCAGCATCAGATATTAAAGAAAATTCTTCTTGAGGCGCATTCAATTGATTTAATAAAAAATCCTGAGATGGATCTTACGTTTAGTCGTAATCGCATGGGGACGGCAAACTGGGTCATTTTGTTGGTTGCCGCAATTGGCACAATGGGAATTAGCTCATATTTAACCAGAGACAAACAGCTTCATTATATTCGAGCATTAGTTTTAATAGCCGTTTTTATCTCTTTAGCCGGAATAATAGGTCGCTATTTATTAATTGAAAATAGTAAGTTGTCGTGGTTTCTTCCAGGTGAGGGCACTGAATTATATGCCTGTTTTGTTAACAAGAATAATTTCGGTGGTTTTTTGGTTTTATTATGTCCGGCGGCAATTTTTCTTTGTGCAAAGGATATCAATGACAGCAATTGGTTTCTTGCAGTTTTAAATGTTGTTTGCTTTTTTATCATGACTACCGGCGTTATTATTTCGATGTCCCGAGGGGCTTTTTTTACTTATATTATAACCATATTAGCTGTAGTATTGCTCTCGGTAAGACGTAGTACCAGAAAAACCGGTATTATTATCTGTCTAATCTCGTGCATCAGTTTTGCTGCAATTATATGTTTTATTTCCGGAACTCTTGAACAGCGACTGCGTACCATTGGTGAATTAGACATCGACACGAGTGCACAAATTCGCTTGGCAGTATGGAAAGACGGGTTTAAGATGTGGAAAGACTACCCGTTAATAGGCGTTGGTGCAGAAGGATTTCGCATGGTATTCTCTCAATACAGATCGATTGCGTCGACTCGTTCCTTTCATCATGCTGAGAATATCTATTTACAATTGATTTTAGATACGGGATTATTCGGTTTAATGCTTATCGCGGGGAGTATTGTTTCCTATGTACATTTTTATAAAACGATTAAATGGACTGAGCAGAATTCGATCGTTCTCCTGACCGTCATTTGTGCTATAATAAGTGCTTGTGTTCATGCATTGATCGATGTTGCGTTATTTGTCCCTTTGTACCTGTTAGTACTAAGCTCGTTGCTGGGGCTTCCGCTTGGTTTAACCGATTTTTCAATAAAAAGGGGATTTGCTGAAGATGAACCAGATATCGTAAATACGAAAGAATTTGAACATGGTCAAGTGACAAAACCGTCGATATTCTCCGTGCTTTTTCCAGGTTTTCGCTGGCGTGATTTTAAGATGACATTATTTACTTTATCATGTTTAATATTGATTATATCTATTTTCAGCTTCTATAGACTGGACATTAATCTTTTAACAAGAAGTGACGAAATTAATTCGTCTGGACCCGAGACGATTAAAAAAGCACTCGTTTATGCACCAACGTATTGGCATGCATGGTACAATTTGGGCCGCCTGGCACAAATTTCAAAGGATAAGTCTGGTTATGAATTTGGTGATCATTGTTTTTTGCAGGCCGCGGTTTACAATCCTACCGATTACCGGATGTGGAAAAATCTATATGAGATTCGATCTGCAAAACATGATATTGTCGGTGCTGAACAGGCATTCGTTCGTATGATGGATGTTGCCCCTAAGGTAAAACACGGAACATTATTAAACTTAAAAAAACATAAACCCTTATTAGAAATGGGTAAATGATTCATAAGTTAAAGCAATTTAAAATGTATCTCTGTTTATTTTTGGTTATGATTTCACAGAGTTATGGTAAAACTTATCCCTGTCAAGGTGGTGTTCATTCATCTACTGCGATTTCATCGGCAAGAAGTGGGGCAGGTGTAGCACTCTCAACGAGCCGATGGGGTGACGGCGTAAATACTGAAGTTACATTCAGTTTTATTACAGCTGGTTATGTTTTTAATCATTCGAATGAATCGCCGCCTAATACGAATATTGATATTTTACCATTAGTCGATACAAATGGGGATCCTGTGGATGATGTTCGTTTTCCAGCGACGACAAGACAGGTGGTTCTAAAAGCATTTGAGGCTTGGTCGGCGGTTGCTGATATTACGTTCAGGGAAGTTATTGAACCTGTAGAAATTGGTCAAATTCGCGTTGGCGGACACGGCACGTTTACAGGTAGCGTCCTGGGCCATGGTTTTTTCCCACCAAGTGGTGAGGTTGCAGATAATGATATTTCAGGGGACTTACATTTGGATACCAATCGAACTTGGGATGAACAGCTATTATTCGCGACTACCGTTCATGAGATCGGACATTCGCTTGGATTGAATCATATTCTCAATGTGACTCGTGAAATGGGTATCCCACCACAAACAGAAGTTGTACCGCTTAATGTCGCAGATGGCGTAATAATGTTTCCGAACATTGGGGATCAGGCGGGTCCGTTAACTGCAAGTGATAAAGCATACATTCAGTATATTTATAAAGCACCTGCTCCTCGAATAGATAATATAATCATGTCTCCTTCAGATCGATTGATTTCCTGGCTTTACCCGCGAGATCCGTTTATAAACGTAACAGGAGCTTTAAATCCCCTGAGCATCAATTTTACTGATATTAATAATCCTGCCACATCATGTTATAGCGCTGAAATTGTCATTGATGCTAATAACAATAACAATGTCACTATAAATACATTGGTCACTACTTCAAATCTGAGTCATTTTGAGATTGAAAGTGTTCCTTATGTATTCAGTAAGAGTGAAACAGACGACGGGGAAGAAGCCAATAAAAAGTTTGATGATACCTTTAACGATGGCGCTAAGACTTTTTGGTCAAGACAATTAGATCGAGGACAATCTGATAATGCGTATGTTTTACCCATTTCAGAAGCGCCTACAACAACAGCGCTTTTACCTTTAATTCCTGTATATGGAGCAACTCATTCCACATTTTGGCGATTTCAGCGATCCTATATTTTATCTAAAGATCAAAGTATTGAATATCGCGTTCTTAATTCACATGGTAATGTTATAGCCGAAATAGCCCAATCTGAGCAGGGAGCTGATATTGGAGTGGGAAATCTTGGCCCATTAGATATCCCATATGGTGAGGTTCGGTTAGACCTATCGTCCATAGAAGGACAGGTGTTTTCAGTGGCCTATCTATTTAAACGTGGGGAGGCATTTCAGACTGAAGCCGTTTATATTGACGATATTGTGTTTGAGAATGTTTTAGTTCAAAATGGAAGCTTTACAAAACTGCCACCTCTAATTGATGGATCTACTGCTTCATATTTTGTAACTGAAATTCCCTCAATGCATTATCGTTTACAAATGATATCAAATTTTACGGGTGGTATTTCCGTCACATCAACCTCCATTATTAAAAATTTTGTCCCTGCAATTAAACATATAAAAGAGAGTGGAACGTTTACGAATCAGACTTTAAACAGTAACAATGTTAACACGGTCATAAATATTGAAATTTCATATACTGATCCGGTTATTGTAACAGTAAACAATAACGAACCACCAGAATTAGATTTAGCAAATGTTAATAGAAACGCGATTTATAAATCCGGATCAGGAACAGATAAATTGGTATTTCAATATACTATCTCACAAAATGATGATACGGGTGGAGATGCCTTAAACTACACTTCTACTAGTGCTTTAGACCCAAAATCAAGTACCATCAATAATAGCTTAGATATCGATTCAATTGATTTAACACTGCCTGAAACGAGTTCCACAAATGCATTAGCTCAAAGTAATGTTCGTATCGATACTATTCCACCAATCGTAACTATCCATACCAAAGCAACCAATGACGTTAGACCAGAGCTGACTGGGACTGTAGATGATATTAACGCAACATTGTTAGTATCGGTCTCTGAGCAACAAAATTTGATGGCGATAATTAATGGTAATGGAACCTGGACTCTCCCTGAAACGGCCTATATTTCCGATTTAGCAGGAGGACTATTCAATGTCCAGGTTACGGCAACGGATGCAGTCGGTAATATTGGCATGGATTCAACACTAGTTTGTATCGATACGATTCCACCAATCGTAACTATCCATACCAGAACAACCAATGACGTTAAACCAGAGCTGACTGGGACTGTAGATGATATTAACGCAACATTGTTAGTCTCGGTCTCTGAACAACAAAATTTGATGGCGATAAATAATGGTAATGGAACCTGGACTCTCCCCGAAACGGCCTATATTTCCGATTTAGCAGGAGGACTATTCAATGTCCAGATTACGGCAACGGATGCAGTCGGTAATATTGGCATGGATTCAACACTATCAGAGTTGACAATTGACACAACTCCATTGGTTATCCTAAATACGATTATTGCAGCTGACAACAGTTATATCGAAATTCAGTTCAATAAAGGTGTTTACGGCGATAACGTGATGATGTCAGGGGTCGATAGTGATGATTTTATTACTACCATTGATGATTCAGGTGTTTCGATTGACAGTTCAGATTTTAGAAAAATTGATGGAAGAATCCTTGAAGGGGGCGAATCGGTTATCCGCATTGAATTGAGTCTGTCTGGTATGACTGATAGTAGCGATGTCATTTCGATAGAACCCAAAATGAATTCAGTGTTTGATAATAACGGTACTGTACTCGCTGGGGGGCCTTCAGAAGTGATTATGCTAACCATAAATGAAGTCGTGAGCCCACCGATATTTTCAATTACCTTTACATTTGATTTGGATTCAACCTCTATTCCCTTAACATTCGGTCTCGGGTCAATGAGTAAAACCGTTTTTCCGACTCCATCCATATTCTATTTCGATGACGGAATCAATCAATCGGAGAGGCAAATAAATTCAATTTCTGAAACGCCATCCAGGTGGACGTTAAAATTTGACCCGGACGCAGGTCAGACTGGAAATCTTTCCTGGACGATAATCAATCAGAATCCTGGTTATAAAGTTTATTTGCAAAAAGTAAGTGGCAAAGGAAGCTCCGATCTTGCTATTGACCTAACCAATACAAATACCAATCCGATTTCGGTTTCAGACGATGTGAGTTTTGAACTTGTTTACGGTCCCCGGTTTATCGATACATTTCCTGCTTTGACTATGGGGTGGAATTTGATTAGTTTGCCATATGTAATGACTCAAACACTCCATTCCATTTTTCCGAATATAATTCAAAGTCCGATTTGGTTTTGGAATGGAAAAAATTTTCAAACGCTAGGAAATGGAAGTGCACTCATTTCAAATTGCGGATATTGGGTATATTTTGAAAAAAACACCACAGTAACGCAAATTGAAGGTGTTGCTGTAGAGTCGCAATTAAATATTGAAGGTGGTTGGAATTTGACAGGATATCCACGAAATATATTGTTGTTATCTCAAGTACCAAATGTCGCGAATATCCCAAGCATATGGCGATACAGCTCGGCAAATATCCAATATCAAAAGGTTATAAGTACCCTAAATTCCTTTCAGGGCTTATGGGTATATAGGAAATAGAATTCTAAAAAATAGATTTAATCAAGTGATTTAATTGTTAATTATTGATATTTACCTTGGGCATTATTGTGATATATCTTTGGACAACATTTAATAGATCATACAGAATATCTTAGCAGCAATATTCGGATTCAGTTAATACGAAATAAAACTTTATTTGGATAATTGGTCTGTTTGTAGTAAAGCGAGTCATCGCTGTTCTTTTGTGCAGACCGAAGAACGCCAATGACGTGGCTCACTTCAAACGACTTATACTTGAAATTATACATACAATATCGATCAAAAAATCCGAGCTGTTTCTTAAGAAGCAAGTGATCTTTGTTTTACTGCGATTTAATAACAAATAATGTTTAGGAGTGTCATGAAATCAATATTAGTGACTGGCGGCGCAGGGTATATTGGTAGCCATACCGCAAAACTATTACATAAACAAGGGTATCAACCAGTTGTTTTTGACAATTTAAGTATGGGCCACGAATGGGCTGTTAAGTGGGGGCCATTAATTGAAGGTGACCTTAATAATAGAGAACAAATAGGAAAGGCACTGGAAGATTATCAGATTGACGCTGTCATCCATTTTGCCGCCAGTGCTTATGTTGGTGAATCAGTAGAGAATCCGCGAAAGTATTTTCGCAACAATGTTGCAAATTCTATTAATTTGCTTGAAGCAATGGACGATGCGGGTGTGCGAAAAATCGTTTTTTCGTCAACTTGCGCGTTATACGGAAATCCAGAAAAATTGCCATTGGATGAGACGCATAGAGAGGATCCCATTAATCCCTATGGAGATACCAAATTATTTGTTGAGCGAATGTTGAAATGGTATGGGGAGGCGAATGGATTGGATTGGACAGCACTCCGCTATTTCAATGCAAGTGGTGCTGATCCGGATGGAGAAATAGGAGAAGACCACGATCCCGAGACTCATTTGATACCATTAGTTATCTATGCAGCAACTGGAAAATTAAAGCAATTAAAAGTGTTTGGCACTGACTATGATACTCCAGACGGAACCGCGATCCGTGATTACATCCATGTTAATGATCTGGCTGAGGCCCATCTAGCGGCGTTGAACAAATTGGGGAATGGAACTGA
Organism: Verrucomicrobiota bacterium; assembly: GCA_021772675.1. Lineage (GTDB taxonomy): Bacteria > Verrucomicrobiota > Lentisphaeria > JABSQK01 > JAJFLO01 > JAJFLO01. Next base: position 17,535 of record JAJFLO010000198.1, read on the forward strand.
TAGCAATATTTATAATTTGGGCACAGGTAAAGGTCATTCGGTCATGGAAGTCATTCGATCGGTTGAAAAGATAACCGGGCTGAAAGTCCCATTCGAAGAGACTTCAAGACGTGCAGGCGACCCGCCGGAATTAGTTGCAGATTCAGGACTGGCACAAAGCGAACTTGGGTGGATTCCTAACTTTCAAAAACTTGATGACATTGTAAAAACGGCTTGGCATTGGCATCAGAAGCATCATGGAAGTTAAAAAGAATTATGGTATGATTTCAATCTAATGATTAAACATTTTATCATATTAATCGGTTTTATTATTGGATTGCTGTCATCAGGTTGCGCCGCATATATGGCACGTTATGATTTGAGAACCAATGAACGATCTGGTGATCCGGTTACAGCCTATCTATCTGGAGGAGCTGCGGATTTGCGTGGGATTCACTCTGGATTAACAGCGCCATTTCGAAAGCCGATTAATCAGGACAATAAAGTAAAGAAATCACGTTTCTCTCAATTTATCAGTTCATTATTCTACTTGGCGGATTTACCATTTAGCGTGGCATTGGACATCTTGGTCATTCCAAGCGACTATTATTATATCAAGAAAAAACAGACGAAAAATAAATTATTTGATTCGTTAATGCACAGTGCTGAGTAGTAATAAAGGTCCGTTCAAAAAAGTAGCATACCCAGCAATTATAGGTGGACGTTTTTCAAGTATAATATTCTGGAAAATGCAAAAAAATAATATCGAATATCGAACAAGGAATGTAGAATCATGAAGTTTTTTCCTTCGTCATTCATAATTCCTTGTTCGATATTCGATATTCAATTTAAATGAAAGGAATATTTTTTAACAAAAGTGTAAACTACTTTTT
>JAJFLO010000199.1 GCA_021772675.1 Verrucomicrobiota bacterium
AACCAAGGAAACACTGGGCAATATAAACAATTGCACAAAGAGAAGCTCAGTGACAGGCAACTAACATTGTTCTGAGGAGGAGATACCCCGTCCGCTTGCGGCGGGGTAGTTCATTTTCATATTCACTTTTTTGAATGTCCGTAAATAATTTTCTAAATACGAACTTTACAACCATAGAAACTCCATGGCGTTCTGTCTGTCCGATCTACTGAGCAGAATTGCGAGACACATTAAGACTTTAATTTAGGTAATATACGCATTTGTAGCAGAAGTATTGTGAGGAATCCGGGTTTTCTCTCAAACAATTAAGTTATAAAGGAATCCACAGTGGATGATAATCAAGAATTAAAAGACGCACTAAAGCAGCTCATTATTGCAGAGTGTGACAAAGATATGGAAATTGAAGAGATAAATAATGATGAACAGTTATTAGGCCCATTGTCTAAACTAGAATTGGATTCCCTTGATTCACTGCAAATATGTATGGCAGTGAAAAAAACGTATGGCCTGAGAATAGAAGGTGCGAAAAAGGCGCGACTGGCGTTAAAATCAATTAATGTTTTAGCCGACTGTATTAACGCTGGAAAAGTTGGTTAGCCTGAAATATGTCGGTGAAAGACTTGGGTCATTCAGCTGCGGCAGATTACCGCAAACAGAAAAAGTTGACTTTTTAGGTACGGTAAACTTTCTCATACCCTTGTAGACTAAAAAGCAGACTGCTTGCGATCACACTCCAAGCCGCCTGAACCGATTTGAATTTGTCATACTCTATCGGCACGTTTGGGAATTTCTGCCAGGTATTCTACTACAAATCGTTGCACTGATTTTTTATATATTCAGGTTAGACGTTATATTTTAAGAATATCTCAATAGAAATGGCAATTGTTTATATGAGAAACGCGTATTTACTAGGGGCAGGTTTAACAACGGCAATGGGAACTGGCGTTTCGTCAAATATCAAAGACATGCAATCGCAGCATAGACCCGTTATAGTGGATTTTACTTTACAGGAGGAATCATTTAGTCTTCCATATTTTGCTATTGATCCACCGAACAAATATCGGTTTAATTCCGATGATTTGTTGGCAACTTATATCAGTGAACAAAGAACCACTCGCATTATTGAGCAAACAGTACAAGAAGCTCTGCTGCAAGCCGATATTTCAGCAGAGCAACAAAAAAAAATGGGACTCTTTATAGGATCCTCGTCATTAACTATTGGATTATCAGATGCAATTTATCAACAGGATTTAAGAAACGCTTCAACACAATTAACGAATGAACAGCCAATTCCGTTACAATCTCCTTCTGACAGCTATTTATCTTATTTTATTAAAAAAACTTTTTGTATTGAAGGTCAAGACCACATTTTTACAACTGCCTGCACCTCAAGTTCTAACGCGTTACTTTATGCGACTGCAATGCTTAAAGAAGGCTGGATTGAACATGCGTTAGTTGTTGGAGTTGAGCTCTTTAACATGGCCACACTCAGCGGTTTCAGTGCCCTGCAATTAACGTGTAATGGTACAGTGATGCAACCTTTTATGCCCGATAAAAGCGGTATGATTCTTGGAGAAGGCTGTGGTGCAGTTGTCTTCGGAAGTGATTGTAGAGAAACATCTTCAGGAAATCTATTTTACATTGCCGGTGGCAGTAATTTGGGGGATAATTATGGTGTTACCGCCGCGAATCCCGATGGCGGTTCCATTCAGAGAGTAATGATTGAAGCATTGCGGCAAGCGAATATCTCTTCTTCTGATATAACAGCAATAAAAGCCCATGGTACTGGCAACCCAATGAATGACAATGCTGAAATTTCAGGAGTCAAAAGCTTTTTTTCACCAATTCCTCCTGTCTGTATCCTTAAACCCTATATCGGTCACACATTGGGAGCTTGCGGTGTTATCGAATTGATTCTTTTCTGCCGTTATCTTGAAGAAAATGGAGAACTGATTAACAGTTGCAGGGATTATGACGTAACCCCTCATCTACCATTAACATCAGGGGAAAAAGTAACATCAGGTTGTTTTATTTTAAATTATTTTGGTTTTGGCGGAAACAATACATCTCTAATTATTTCGAATAGGTCCTAGCCTAATTAATTAATGCGATTCGTCGCGAGAGCACTTAACTAACTCATAATAAATTGATTAGGGAAAATTTGCCAATGAAAGTGAATTTTCATTCACTGAGATGTAAAATTGAGTTAATCGACTTATTTAAGCAGAGATTAGCGCTCGCAGCAAAATACTGATGAATTATTCAGGCTAAATATCCAATCTGTTCAATTTTCATAGAGGAAATTTTCCTGTCTATTATTCGACCGGGGCTAACCTGGATTATTCACAAATGTTTGTGATGAGAGTTACTAAATTGCGTGAAATAAACAATGTTGAAAATCCGCCGGGGTGGAAACTATTTCGAACCCAAAGATCTTTATAACTCGTTGAAATTATTTGTTATTATGACTCGTAATAGAAAGTTTATGCATAATCCAGGCTAACTTAATAAATAACTTTTTATAATCATATCTCATAAATCAATAATCGTAAATCCGTTAACGATTAAGGAAGTGATACCACGTGAATATTTACGCCGTTGGCGCTTACGGTCAAAACATTCTTGATGATTCTGATGCAAATTCGTTACCTGATTTGAATGGTGAAGTTAAAGCATCCACCACGAAGTCATTTCGGCGCATTAACCGATTTACACAACTCGCATTGATTGGCTCTCACCGGTGTGCATCCAAAGTCACAATACAGTCAAAAACTGGGCTTTACCTGGTATCAGGGCAAGTCTCAACAGATGACATTGCGAAAATGCAGGTCACTATTTTTAGAGACAAACAATTTCCTATGCCTTTGAGTTTTGTAAATACACTTGGAAACACGGCATGCTTTTATATTGCAAAAAGTTTAGGACTCGAATCCATAAACATGTGCACTACAAATTATAATTTCCCTTTTGAATCCCTTTTAACCCTGGTTTCTCTGGATTTCAAAAGAAATCAAATTAAATCCGCACTTGTGGGTGCTGTGGATGAATGTATGCACCCACTAGCGAATCATCGTCGTCGTTTATGGCTGAAAGATGATTTAATGCTGGCGGAAGGCAGTCATTGGTTTTATTTATCTGAGGATATCTGTGATACAGCCCCCATTGGGAAAATACATCGTGTAATCGAGGCTGTAGGATTTAATGATTTGGTCACAAAACTACGCATGAAACTTACTACAATTGACAATCCCATATTATCAAACGGATTTAATTTTTGCGAAAATACATTATTGCGACTACAAGAAACACTGGATATTAAGGAAACTTATCATTATAGAGATGGAGTGGGCTACTTTAATACCTTAACGGCCAAGGGAATCGCGGATTTTTTACAGCAGAACGACTCACGATTATTTGGCCGCACCCTACTGCATATTAATAGTAGTTATTGGAAATTAAATACAAACGGTGATGCCAGTTTCCGTGTACTAATTGTACAACGCATTAGTCAATAATTTAGAGCCAGTTAAGTAGCCTGTATTTCTCACAAGGCATCGACTACCAGAACGTATATCACGTCATTTTATTGCCATTCGGGTCAGACTCAATTTGTAGTGTATAAAACGTTTATAGCAAATTATTCAAGTCTAATATGCTACAATGAATGTACATTTAGAGTCAATTTCTGAACAAAACGTTAATCGTAGACTTGACCCCAAATACTTCTGGATGTTGACTCCATTTTTGTTGGCATTCTTAGTTGTTAGTTTTTGCTTCCAGTGCAATCCATGTGTCTGGATCAATCTCCAGAGATGTTCCAATATCGTTTAATGATTCATAAAGAGATCGGGGGATTGTTGTGTCATTAATCATTGGGTGATCAATAATCTCATCAAATGAATCCTTAAAGGCATGTATTAGTAAAAAAGTCCTGGCATGGAGAAGCAATATTAAATTTATACGCATTTTTGATTAGTGAAGATAATAGATGGGATAAGTTGTGGGAAACTCAGACACCATGGATGTAAGGTATTATTTCAAAATGCACACGATGTTGAATAAACCTCATTTCTGTACGCACCC
>JAJFLO010000200.1 GCA_021772675.1 Verrucomicrobiota bacterium
GTGAAGCATCCCAATAATTCGTATAATTTGCCATGGCTGCCGTTATTTTGGAGTTCAAACTTCAGTTTGCTTATTTTATTCTTCAAGAAAACGAAAACCAGGCTGAAGCCTGAACTCCAAAATAACGGCTGTTCAGTCCCAAATAAATTCATTGTATTCTTAAATGCGTTTCACCCATAATTGCTGTAATGTTACGATTTCGATTTCGATTTCGATAGTGATTTTTGAAGACTAATGATCTGATCCTTAAATATCCAGGTTAGCGTATGTGCAAATGTCGAATTAAATGATCTTCACAATAGGTCACGGTATCGAGAACATAACGTTCCTGGAGAAGTTGAATCTGATGAATGATAAACATTAGAAATATACTAATCAACAGGGCGATGAGAGTCGAATTAAACGCGACACCCAGATTGACAGTGACACCGGTAATATCTCCTTCGAGGGCAAGGTGGGCTTTGCCCAGAGCCTGGCTAATACCACGGACCGTGCCGATGAATCCAACCGAAGGAATCGCCCAGGCAATATAACGTATAATCGATAACTCAGATTCTAATCGGTCACCCTCTTGTTGACATACGTTTTGTGCGGCCTCCGATACATCTTGAATACTGCGTCCCGAATCAAACCGACGCAACGCGATCAATAAGGATCGCGGTACCAGGGCATCTTTTTGGTTATCTGGAAGGTTTTCTAGATGCCGCGTCAATTCCCTGGAATCTTCAGGAATAATTTTGCCTCCCTCCGGTACAGATAAAAAATCCTTAGTTAAAAGCCGGCGTTGACTTAGCGTCTGGCTACCTTTATAAAACAGAATAGCGAGAGCCCACACAAATAGTATAAAACAAAACTCTTGTTCATAATCCTTCACTAATACATAGAGAGAGCTGATTTCCTCTGCTCTGGAATCAGCAGCCAATATCTCCGTGTTAGTCTGAAGGTCTGCCGACGCACGTGGCCGAATAATGGCACTGTATGCAACATGAACAACAATGACCGCAATGATCAGAGAAATTAGTTGAAATAAAAACTCGTTAATTAATTTGTTTTTCATAGGTAATTAAGGGTTAGGGTTTCAGGTTTCAGGTTTTAGGTTTTAGGTTTCGGATTTTAGGTTTTAGGTTTCAGGTTTCAGGTTTCAGGTTTCAGGTTTCAGGTTTTAGGTTTTAGGTTTCGGATTTTAGGTTTTAGAGTTCAGGTTTCGGATTTTAGGTTTTAGAGTTCAGGTGTCAGTTTTCGCAGCGGTTTGAAATAAGTTCAAAAACATTTGGCATTGATTCCGATAACATTTTCCCAATCTTGTCATTCTCGATATGGTGAATCTTCATAAAACATTCCACTCCTGACACCCGAACCCTGAAACCTGTGAACAGTTACAAATAATCCAATCAAATATCAGTTGGAAACGCAACGGCCTGATCGGGTAAAATAGTTTCTGATGGAATAAATGGCTCGGGCTCACTTTGAATTTGCTCGGCGTTATCGCCAATGGCGATCTGACTAAAACGGAGCCAGAAAATTAGCGCAATTATACCTATGCTAATACCTGTAAGTCCAATGATTGATATTCCGTTTCGTTTCATATTTGTATCTCCTGTGGAACTTGATGGATTTATGATTGTTGATTTAATATTTTAAAAAACGACAAGCATATGGTATTTTCTTTGAAACTTAAGGTTTTCCAGCCTTAATATTGACGCATTTTACGGATGCCCTTTGGAGGGTCGCAGTCCTCGGCGACCGCTACACATGACCCTGAAAAAACGGTCGCTGAGGACATCGCCCCTCCAACGCGCTACTTGGAACCCAAGTTTCGTTTTATATTAACCAAGACCGAGAATCGGAGGCCTTGATAGTCGTTCCTTTGAAACTTAAACACTTTAGGGTCAACATTAATTGCCGGACGAGCTGTTTGTAGTTAACCATGTCAATGGTGTTATAACACGCAAAAGATGACAGCACTGACGTGCTTAACTACAAACAGGCATATCGCTCGAATAAAGTTTCCTCTTATATTAATCGAGGCCGTAAAACGGGCTCAGAGGTTGCTCCTGTAAAATTAAGGGTTTTGAGGTTTCAGTGTTCAGGTGTTAAAAAACTGTGTTAGTGATCTTGAATCTTCTGACACCTGAAACCACGTTTTCTTTTTTATTAATCGACTCAGTATTCCAAGTCGATAGTCGCTTCTTTGAAACTTAAACATTTTTGGGCTCAATATTGACGCATTTTACGGATGCCCTTTGGAGGGTCGCAGTCCTCGGCGACCGCTACACATAACCCTGAAAAAGCGGTCGCTGAGGACATCGACCCTCCAATGCCAGCTGCATAAGAAAAGTTTCGTTCTATATTAACAGACCCGGTAACACCAGGTCGGGCTTTACTCCTTTGATAATTAAACAATTTTATAGTTCTAAAATTAACTGATTTAATGTCGAATAATGAAGGTAAAAAACTTCTGAATTCTACATTCGAAATTCAATATTCATTATTCGGATGAATCCGGTTCAATGGGAATAACATAGCGACATACGCGAAAACCGATATCATCGCGCTTGTCATTACTATAATCGCGATACGCTAAACGAAGTTGTGTCGAAGTCCCATGGCGCCAACTGGAACCGCGGACGACATGGTGAATACCATATTCCGGTCCCAAGGGATCGAGAACAATGTCGTTTGGTTTATAATTGTAAATACCATAATAATCATGACACCATTCCGCAACATTACCAACCATATCAAAAAGACCATTGCCGTCCGCCTTAAATGTAGCAACAGGCGCGGTCTGTATATAGCCGTCATCATAATCAGCAACGGTACGGATGCCAAGGTGATCTGCTGATTTATCGGCAACGTTTCCCTGTTTTTCCTTTGGCGGCCAATCTGTTCCCCAGTAATAGGGACCGGCTGTCGTTGATACAGATTTCAGACAGTATGCCCATTCAGCTTCGCTTGGTAGTCGATAACCGGTATTCATCGGCGTTGCGGCGACAATTTTTCCGTCACGTTTGCTATACGCCGGCGGCAGATCCTCTTTTTTGCTCAGCCAATTGCAATATAAAGCAGCCTCGTCCCAGCTCACATTGACAACGGGTTGATTGTCCCCGTTCAACCCACGAGTAGAATCATAGCTCTGATTGAATTGGCTGAAATCGGAATTTGTCACTTCATGAATTCCAATCATAAACGGTCGTTCGAGCTTAATCTTACGTAAGGATTCGTTTGACCGTCGGTTCAATTCTTGTTTGCCCGATCCAAGAAAAAAGCTTTCCTCAGGCCGAATGAGTTTTAATCTGTAACCATCCTTTGTCGCTACTTCTTCGGGTAGTTGCGACACCACTGAACTTTTCGGGGTTAGTTTGATTCGTAGGTACAACGGATAATCGGCGTTCGCTATCACGGACCGTTTGACCTCCTGGTAACCAGCCCGGCGAACAATGATAGAGTGTTGGATTGCTGTCATGGAAAATGGTCCCGGTTTGTTTTGCAATAGACCGTCAACGAAGATTTCAGAATCAGACGGGACAACATCCAACTCGACGATGCCGATTATGGGGATTAATTTGAGATCGATATGCTCTGTTTGGTTGCTCGCTACGGTAATACGTTGTGTCGCCGGTTGAAAACCGGGTTTGAGAACGTTAATCTCATGGGGTGTATTGGGGCTTACGTGAATAAATGTCGGTGAAAGACCGTTAAACTCAGAGTTCACTTGAATTAGCGCGCCGTCCGGATCAGTACGAACCGCCACACCTCCCGCCGCCGGTTCCAACTCGATTTTCGGCAAAACCTTTGTTTCACCCGGCATGAGTTCGAACTCAGTCGACCAGGGCTTATACCCATCTTTTTCGACAACAACCCGACATGTACCGGCATCGTGTTCGAAATCCGTCGGGATAAAACCCGAATCAATACCATCGACAATGACCCTTGCTTGCTCCGGTCCCTGGGGGATTTGAACAACGGACCAAGCCCGTTGCATCTCGAGGGTTAACCGCTGTTCCAGGTTTTTTCCGGCAATATCAATCGTGGTTTCCAGGGCCAGATATCGAGGAATAATGATCTGCAACTGATGGGAGCCGGCAACAATTTCAAGTCGGTTCAGCGGTAATTTGCCAACACTCCGTCCGTCGATTTTGATCTTGCCGCCAGTTAAAGGTTGTTTTGTCTCTGAGTTTATCCCTTCGACCGATAGCAATCCGGGAAATGGTGTCAGATTAAAGCGAAATTCAGTGGTCTCACCCCGCTGCACTTTGATTGTTTCAGTAAATGATTCATAACCGGACTTCTTCGCCTTTATCTCATATCGTCCCGGTAGGAGGAGGAAATTCCCGCCAATCTTTGGGTGCCAAACACCACCATGAAGAGTCAATTCATCTGGAGCGGGTTCAAAGTTCAATACAACCGGCTGCGCCAAAAAAGTATATCCGACACCAGCACCAAGAGTCAAAAGGATGACACTGATACCCGAAATCATAAGAACACGAAAAATCAGTTTCTGCCAGATAAATCGACTTGATTGAGTCGTTCGGTATGCCATTGGCGAGACAGCAATAGCCCCCGGTAAGTCTTCTTGATAATCTTCTGTCATGAGAAATTCTTCTACAATTTTATTTTTATCGCAAAGACGCAAAGGCGCAAAGAATCAAAAAATTGATTCAATACAGCGCACGGTAATTTTAGTGGCGTTTTCGCCAGATTTAATTTTAAGTATTTGGCGGACGTCCCGGTAACCTACTCGATGCCCGGTTATCGTATATGTACCGGGACGAAGAGACAGCTGATAGGATTTTAATTTGCCCAATTTTTTAACATTTTGAATCGCGATCTCGGTTTCACCATCGGATAGGAGGGTTATCGGGATCTCTTCCTCTGCCTTCTCAATCATTTTTAATAACTCTGTGGCATTTGCTTTTGTTTTCTCAGACACTCCGGACAATGTCTGCACCTGTTCGATGGTCAAGCGCGCTGTAGCTCGATGGTCATTCCGAAGAAGAAGATCGGGATCGTCAAGATAGTGCGCCAATTGAGACTGTAACCGAATCATCATTTCGGTCCTCGACTTGCCCTTATGCCCGGTTTTGATATCCCCATTTACTTCAAGCAGTTGGATATATAAATGTCTGGCACGTTGCCAATGGTGTTCCTGCTCAGTCGCGACTGCTTTTAGTTCGAGTTCCTGTATTTTTTTTGTCGTTAATCTGGCGTCAAGGATTTGTCGCAATTCACTAATTTCTGTCCTGTTGTGTTTGATTGTTGACGCATCGTTAAGACTTCTTTGAGCGACATCGAGATCCCCGGCAGTTAAACGGTTTATGACATCTGTCATCAATTTTTGATATGTCTCTTTTTCAATAGCGGCGTTAACACGATTTAGGCCCTCCATGGCTTCAGTATGATAATGATCTAAGTTTATTGCCTGAAGATACTGCGCTCGGGCAATGCCAAGATTCCCCGTCTGTTCCATACTAATTGCTTTGCGAGTTGTTTCGGTGACTTCATCAAGTGTTTTTGCTCGCTGAGCTCCGATTTGAGCTATTTGATTGTTGGGATCAATTAACAATACAAAACGAAATGATTGATCAGCTTTAGCCGCATTTTTGTTTTCAATTGCAGCCATTCCGGATTTGATAAGGTCTGTAAGATAATCGTGGCGCCCGTCATATAATAATTTGGCTGCCTTCGCCGCTGAACGATAATGTCCCTCGGCTTCGTGAAACTTTTTATTCAGGAAAGCGTCATCCGCTTTCTTTGCCAGCATGGCAATTCGTTCAAATATGTCACCACCCCACTGATCCCCACCGACGCGTTCGAGGTTACGGTATGTCTTCTGCCATTCATCAAGAGCCGCTTCTGCTTTTTGCTGTTGCAATGAAGGTGTTGAAGGCTCAATTAATGGTTGCCGGGCCATGTTATTTGAAGACGCGGTTTGGGATAATGTATTCGGTACGGTTGGAGACGGAGTATTTTGGATTTTATTCTCCGCTACCATACTTGGCGGCTCTTGAGTAAGAGACGCGGTCACGGTTGTTTTTCGATCTTTGTCCGAGTTCATTGACGCAACGCGCCATATGCCCAGAAGCAGGCAAAATGCCAATACCAAGACGATGACCATCGTCAATACCGGAAAGCTCAACCTTGAAGTTTGATGCGAAACCCCTTCAGGGAGACGGGAACGGTCGATCATTGTATTTTCAATTGGCTCTTCCTTACTCATGCGTTTGATTTCATCAAAACGCTGGTTGACGTCCCGCATTCCTGTAGTTGTTCCGGAGACCATCCCAGTAATGACCTGGTTGAATAGTGCCGGCAGTGGTTTTCCCCCAGCAAGAAGTTCGACAACGCTGTTTGGCTCTAAAACATCGTCACCGGCTTTCTCCCCCGTGAGTAAATTTATAAATAGTCGTCCAAGACCGAGAACATCATCAGGTATTGTTGAGCTTTTCAAGGGCGGAAGCAACAGGAGATCACCCTTCTGGGAACAAAAAATATGTGATGGTTCAATACATCCGTGCTGAATACCAAGTCCATGCAAGGATTCTAAATCCCGGCTTAATTTAGAACAACATGAAAGCAGGTCGCCATGAGACCAGGATCTTGTAGTATCCAGAGGAACAACTTCTTTATCTTCAATTATTAAAACCGCCCATTCGCTATCAGAGACTAATTCATGTATCGGGACCAATGATGAAAGGCCTAATCCCTGGAAAAGTTTGATCGATCGGTGTAGCTCGGCTACTTGTTTGTCGTCTGAGATGCGAACGGTAATTAGACAATTATCCGCCGTGTGCAAATCCCTGGCCTGCCAAAGTTCCAATGCTGGCGTAGTTAGATTTAGTAATTCAAATCTGTCTAATAAACGATCACCGGATGTTAAGCTATTTTTCATCATTGATACTGTTGTTCAGAATTAATTAGCTGGCTGTCCGCTTGACTATCCGTTGTATTGAAACCCGCCTCTTCCTGATATAGTTGGCGTAATATCGTCTGCCACTTGGCGAATTGTTCTTTTGCCGTTCCCACGAGTTCGATTTGTTTTCCTTCAAATTCAATAACAATTGGTTTCGACTCAGTGGCAAATGATTCCGTCAGCTCTCTAATTGCGGTCCCATGCAGTTTTATTTGTTTTCCCTTTGCTAATCCTGTCACTACTTGAGCAACACCGACCCCCGCCATAATTGCAGCTGCACCACCTGCGGAATCAATACCAGATACGCCCAAGACTGCGGCAGCTCCGATGAGCATTGCTCCCAATCGCTTTTTCTTCCTTCCTTCCAAACGAGCCAAATATTTTGCATCTCGTTCAACAGTGATCTCACGTCGCCAACTTACATAGCTGGGCCAAATGGTATCATAAAAATTATTATAATGGCCATTAAGCACCTCACTGAACATTCTATCACGCTGCTTGATGCGAAGTACTCGCTGTAATTCCGGTGCATTCCGTGAAGGGAGTCTATGTAATATAACGGCTCCGTATTCATCCAGAGAGAAAAAGTCTGCGAAGGGATCCGGTGAAATCCGGGCGGCGAATCGTAACGTTGTGATATCACGGATTCTGATCAGATCGCTAGCGGGCATATCACGCCAAAAATCGGCGAGTCTATTGGCGACATCGTCATAAAAAGGTTGGAACACATCGCGTTCCCCTTTCACCAAGTCCGTGAAATCCGGGCCGGATACCGATTGACAATAAAGCTGGTTAAACCAGACGACCCCGGATGAATCTCGCGCCCTAATTCTAATGACCATATTGGAACCGTCCGATCTGACGATTTCTGCTTCGATTGATAAATCGCTGCTCCCAATCGGTTCCGGTACGATCCGGATTGTACCCCAATGGCGACTGCGATCAAGGGTTTTTTTTAGGTGCTGTGCTATAAAACTACCTTCGGCATCATTAATTATCTCGGACAGTTTCTGATTATTCGGCGTGTTATCATCGAGTTCTGGATCAGATTCGAATACAGCAATGGCAATATCTAATAGTCGCTCTTCGGCTATTTCTTCATTTGCAACATTCAGCTCCTGACTGAATATGCCGATACAATTGTCGCTTGAATTTCGAATTACCGGCCGATGAACACAACCCGCGAATAACAACATCAGAACGAAACAACTGATTAAAAATTTGATGCATTGCGGATATGGCCCAAGGCTGTTCAATTTATCACTGAAATTTTTTATGGCGTAGATGTAGTTCATTTTTCAAATGGTGCAGATTTAATCCCACTCGTGGGTTTAATTCCCCGACGGTTGCCGTGCTCATTGAGCACTCTTGCCACAGGCGAGCTGTCTCATACTGTCCTAAGATAGTATTCGGCTGCGTCGAGTCCAATATTTTTTCAAGCTGAGTCATACCCTGCTGGTTGACGTCCGCCAGGCGGACTCTCGTTACCGCATTAGCGGCACGAGCTGTTTCGCTTTACAGCTCGGCTGCGGCGGGGCCGTTGATTTATTCGTGGGATTTAGCCTGCATTATGCAGGCTGACAACCCCTTCGAAAGTTAAAGAATTTTAAGGTTAATAGTGATTGCTGAACGGGCCTATTACCCGAATAAAGTTTCCTTTTATATTAACGGAGACGGAAATGTGGAGTCAAAGGTTCCCCTAAAGAAAACGAGTGTTTATTCAAAACGTGAGTGCAAATAGTAAATCGGCCATTCTTGGTTGAATAATGTGTACGCAGCCAACTAAATAACAAATTTAGTCTCGCTTTGCGTGGAACCGCGTTACTTTTACGTCAGCCCAAGAGTTCCCAGAGGCGCTCACGTTTTGAATACGTACTCAAGAAAACCATCAGCATATACTTCAAACCAGCGAATTTCGGACAAATTATATAGAAATCAATAACTTATTCAACCTTATCATCAGAATTTTCTTTATTAGTTTTGGAAATCGGTGTTAGCTGCTTTCGTACAGCATGTTTATACGCTTTATATTCTTGCCATAGTTTTTCTTTTAGAATAGGATCCGTCTCCTTCTCAGCAGCCTCACGTAACTGACGTGCGACGATATCGTCATCGGCAACCGGCCCGATATTTTGGGAGAGTGTGGCTATGATACCATTGGTAGTTTCTTCATCATCCGTTCCGGCTGGAATTTCAATCTGTTTTGTTAAGGACTGATTTTTCGGAGAATTCTCGCCCCCTCTGCCAGTGACATCACTTGGGTAAAGTTCAATACCGTTTCTTTTGAGCCTTTGAACAGCTTTAGCGGCTTCCCCTGCCAAACCATTTAATTCTTGTTCATCCACTGGTTCTGAGTTTTCCTGATCAATCTTAGAGATCTCCTGCAATATAAATTCATCGAATGCTCCAAGCGAATCATTGAATTCTCGAACAAGACTGTCGACGTGAGTTTGTTCGTCTTTTACAACAGGCCTAAAGTCATCGAGTTGAGACAGATCCTCATTAGATGTTTCCTGTAGTGTCCCGGCTTCAATGCGTTTTACCCGAAGACGATATAAATTCGCCATTTTGTGGATTCGGCTGATATAGGTTTTATAATCCGCTAAGATCTCAACCGGAATATCCTTGTTTTCTCGTAATTTTTGAAACTCCAAAGTGACTCGTTGATATGTTTCTTCAGCCAATAAAAGATCGCGGCGGGCCTGATTGAGAAACTTCTTGTCACCGGATGTCGAGCTTTGAATTGAGTTCCCCAATAAACTTGCGAAGATTATGATAATTGCGAGGTATTTCATTTTTAGTCAAAAAACGTTGATGTAATTTTCCAGGATATTAAAACTGTGAGCCTGCAATGCGGGAATATGGAGTTTATCACTAATTCATCCGGCTTCTATTGCGAGCGCATATCTCACTTCATCTAAGCGAGTTATGAAGAACCCAAAGACTTGAAATAGTTTCTACCACGGCGGATTTACAACACTATTCTCTCCGATTCGTAATTGTATCAAAATAGTTTTTACGCTCAGTTTTGGGTCAGATTTTATTTCGTTGACCGAAAACAATCACAGGAATAGCGAGCTATTTCGAAGATTGTTTGACCGAGACGGGATAAAATCTGACCTAAAAATGAGA
>JAJFLO010000003.1 GCA_021772675.1 Verrucomicrobiota bacterium
TCATTGAACGCTTACATAAATTATTCTTCATTAGGCCGACTCAAATCCGATTAAATCGAAGCTTTCAACGGAAAAAAGATAGAAAAAAATTCCAATTTGCATTTGCATATCAACCTATCTCTTAACTTAACGACATTGGGGTATCGTTCATCTCAGGAAACATCGCTTTTACAGGATCTATAACGCCTGTTACTATTTTGGGAAGATTTTTGCCGCAATGGGAAATCAAGGTAAGTTCGGCCAGATAAGAAGGGTACTTATGTAACAATTCTCTCCAGATTTTTGCAACCTTTATGGAAGGAAGAAGAGTTTTTAACAGGTAGACAGGTTCATGATTATTGAGACTGGTTTTAGCTCTATATAAAAGTTTTTTGTCTTCTAATATCCGTAAACATCTTTGTAAAAGAGCTTCGACATGCTGCGGGATTTTTCCCTTTCCAAGAAGGGACGTCACAGTAAATGGACTGTTAATTTTTTGATTGATTCCAAGTCTTTTCAAGGCTTCGATTATATACCCGATTGAAAGCTCATTGAGTTGCTCCTGGACATTATTGTAATAAACAGCCCGATTAAAATCGGTGATCAATGAACGTTTATTTTGTCTAACGGTAGACAACGATTGATCCAGAGAGCAAAGATCCCGATGCGTGGTTGATCCGTTTTCCAAATGCCAAAGATATTCATAAGAATCAATTTCATCTGTTACTGTTTCAAGACTTTGGTTTTCCAGTTTTTGAAGACGAAGACCCGTTACCTCCGCCACAATATCTTTTCTTTTGTTGAATAAGATTAAATCTCCCGTATATCCTTTCGGAGAGGCACTCACTATTTTTCCATAACAATATAGCTTGCCTTCAATGGATTGAGGGTAAAGAGAAACTTTCTCGATAAAAACAGGCAAGAGACTTTTATTTTGATTTGAAGGTAAGCAAGCGATTAATGATTGAAAGGCAGAATCCAGCAGGACCGGATGCAGTAAGTACCCTTCCAAAATATTCTTTTCATGGTCGACTGTTATCTCAGCCCAGGATTCACCATTCATTTTCCAAATCGATGAAATCCCTCGAAATTCAGCAGTGTAGTTGAGTCCTATCTTGTCAAATTGTGAATAAATAGACTCGGTATTTAAAAGGACAGAACATTTTTTTTGAATTGATTCAAAGGAGAGATTTTCAAGTGACTTCTCCCGTTTAAGAAATTCATATTTCCCCTTTGAATGTTGAAGCCAATTTATAGTATCACTACTTGATTCACTATAGAAAGCAAAGCTATTCGTATCTTCATTCAACACACATTTTATTTTTTGAGCCACTTTTGAATCGATGCTCAATGCACGAATGAATTCAATATCACAGATAGACAGTGTTTGCCTTGTTTCATTTTTCTCAAGGATTTCAAATAACATTTCAATGTAACCCGAAGCAGGGAATACAACTTCGTTCTGTATTCTATGATGATTTAGCCAAGGTAACGAAAAGCTGTTTATATCGAAATGAAATTCAGGCCAGGGATTGAGTGATTTATATCCAACCATTAGCTTTAAATTCGCTTGAACCCTTTTTCGGGATAAATGAACAGGCTCCTTCCAATATCTTTCTCGATTAAATTGATAAACCGGTAATTCTACAAGCCTTCCATTCTGACAAATACTTTTCCAGTTCACATCTTTTCCAATACAATACAACGCTGCGATAAGGGATTGTAATTGAAGATTGTTTTCCTTTCCCCGATAAAGTGTTTGATAAATTCCAGACTCTTGCTTGTTCTTGCCCAAAATTTCCCTTATTGAATTACCTAAAACAGGATGAGCGCTTATTTCAATAAAATTAACCGGTCCTTCAGAAGAGATTTCTTCTATAACCTTTTTAAATAAAACGGGATCGCGCATATTGTCAGCCCAGTATTCACCATCCATTTCAAATCCGGTTATTTGGCTGCCTATTACGGTTGAGTAGAGTGGTATCTTAACCGACATGGGGTCTATATCGTCTAATTCAGAGATTAACTCATCCATCAGAGGGTCCATCGCCGGGCTATGATATGGGACATCGACCTTTAAATATCTGGCGAAAACGCCATTGTTCTCAGCCTTTTCAGCTATGTCTTTAAGTTCTGTTATTTGACCAGACAATGTTATGGATTTCGAACTGTTTATAGATGCGATACTCACCTGTTCATAGTTGTCGCCCAAGTATTCCGAGACTTCATCTTCTCCTATTCCCAAGGCCAACATCGCCCCCTGACCTGAAGTTTTATGTTGCAGCCTGCTTCTATGATAAATTAATTTTATTGATTCATCAAAGGAAAGAGCTCCTGCGACATAAGCCGCAGCTACCTCTCCAACACTGTGACCAACCACTATGTCGGGAACAATTCCCCAGGACTTCAAGAGTTCACATAATGATACTTGTAAACTAAAAATCGCAGGTTGAGCGATATCGGTTTGGTTTATCAATGATATATCTTCGGATTTATCTAACTCTTCCAGCAGAGACCATTGGACGTATTTTGCTAATTCGGCATCGCATCTTTTAAGAAACATCTTGAAAACAGGCTCAACATCCATTAAGCCCCGAGTCATTGCAAACCACTGTTGCCCCATCCCGGAAAATACAAAAACTAAAGGCGTTTTATTGTCCTCGATCTTTGAATGATAATAGTCTCCATGAGGAGTTTCATCTAAAAAGTGTTGAATCCCTTTTGCCCATGCCTCACGCGATGGTCCCACAATGGCTATTCGTTCTTTATGATGAGTCCGGTTTGCATTAGCAGAATAGGAAATATTTTCCATCCATTCCGCAGCGTCAGAAATGGAATCTTCTGATTTCATTGCCGTTTCAAAAAACGCCAGTAAAGCTTGCGCGTTATTTTTTAAGGCTGGTATCGTATGGGCAGAAAATGTTAAAATCTTTTCTTTTGATAAAGCGGTATAGACTTGTTTTTTCTGAATGAATCCTGAAGGGGCTTCAGATAATACCGCATAACCATTCGATCCCCCAAAGCCAAATGAATTCACTCCCGCATATCGTGGATTTCCATCCACATTTTCCGGCCACTGAATCATGTCAGTCGGAATGGCTAACCCAAGGCTTTCAAAAGGAATATTCGAGTTTAGTTTTTCGACATGAATATTAGCTGGAATTTGTTTGTTCTTTAAGGCCATCACCGTTTTTAAGATCCCCGCCATTCCCGATGCAGACTCCAGGTGTCCAATATTACTTTTAACAGAACCCATAAAACAGGGATTTGACGTTCTATTTTTTCCAACGACTCTTCCAATTGAATTAGCCTCAATAGGGTCTCCAACCTTTGTACCAGTACCATGAGCTTCAAAATACTGAACCAAACCCGGGCTTATCCCCGCTTGCTTACAGGTATCCACAATTAACTTCATTTGCGATTCCTCACTCGGCACTGTCATTCCTCTTGTCTTTCCATCCTGATTAGTACCGGTAGCACAAATAACTGCATGAACGGTATCTCCATTTTCAATGGCTTTCTCTAATGGTTTGAGGAACAGAATACCCCCGCCTTCGGCACGAACAAATCCGTCGGCATCTGAGCTAAAACTACGGCATCTTCCTGTTGGCGATAACATGGAAGCCATGGAAAAACCTATAAAAATTTCAGGTCTCAGTAATATTTGAATACCCGCTGCCAAAGCCATTTCACATTTATTATTCATTAAATCTTGAACGGCGCAGTCGAGTGCAACCAGGGAAGAAGAGCAGGCTGTGTCAATAGCTAAACTAGGTCCTTTTAAATTAAACACATAGGAAATTCTATTAGCCGCAATACTGTTGCAATTCCCCGTTTGGGTATAGGCATCAATCGTGCTTTGAGCTTCGTGCGCAGTTTGCAAATCACAATAATCGTGACTTGATATGCCCACGTAAACACCAGTATTCGTATTCTCAATATTCTTAGGAACAGTACCTGAATTCTCAATGGCTTCCCACGCTAATTCAAGCAGTATTCTCTGCTGCGGATCCATGCCGACAGCCTCTCGCGGAGAAATACCAAAAAATTGAGGATCAAATTTGTCTATATCCTCAATAAAACCACCCCAGCGAGAATATGTTTTTCCTGCTTGTTCAGTGTGAAAGAAGTTCTGCTTATTCCAACGGTCGCCAGGAATTTCTGTTATTGCGTCTGTTTTATTTTTTAATAGGCCCCATAATTCGGCAGGCGACTTCACGCCTCCCGGAAGTCTGCAACTCATTCCAATGATAGCAATCATTTTTTTTTTCTTCATCAACAATATCCTGTTGGTTTCTTTAGCAGCAAAAGCTTACAACCTCAAGTCGTCCGGAAGCTTTATTCGATCGGTTTGTCCACCTGAAAACGAATGGCGCTATGGCACTTGTTATCCATACGTTTAAATACACTTTTTAAACGTCAAAGATTTCAAGCATGACAGTGATTTGAATTACGTGAACCGCTCGAAGTAGATTTGTTTTGTGCCGCCTCTAAACCGAATTCTATTAAGTTAACACTTCTTGTGCCTGAACATCCAAAACTATAATGTTTGAATTGACATAATGTGTGATTTAGACTATGACATTCATAATTACAACAGCCCGAGTTACTCTGATCGAGTTAGAAAAGTCTCCCGGCACCGCCGAGGGGGGGATTTCAATAAGAACTTAGAAATCAAGATCAATCTATGGATAAATTTGTTCGACCTATAATATCAAAAAATAAACTATTCGCAATTAGTTTCATTGTAATAACAATACTTTTAGTAATAAACCTGCCTAAAATCACTGTGAGAAATTCTGTAAGAGATCTCCTCTCAGGCAATCAGGATACCTACATTAATTATGAGAATTTCTTAAGAGATTTCGGAGGAAATGCCACGATTATAGTGGAACTTGAAAATTTTTCAGATCAGAATCTTCTAAGAAGCAGTGTCTCCCAATTAGTACAAAAAATCAACGGTTCTATTTCCTTGAACAACATGGTGGTATTAGCGAAGATAGATGGGCAGTCAAAATCATATTCTCCGGAGAAGCTTGATGCGCTGTTTTCCAATCAAAGTTCTTTAACGGGTTTATTGCTCGCCATCACACCACAAAACAGCAACCATTTTACGGAAAGCAACAAACATATTTCCATCCATTGCGCAACCATTGAATGTGAGAATGTCTACTTCAACGAGCTCGTAAATCGATTACAAGTCATCATTAGTGAACACCAGAATTTCGACGGGAATATTTTAATTTACGGCAGCACTGTCTTTAATGAAATTCTAAAAAAAACAATGACGATGGAAATGCTTAAGTTTTTTCTATTATCATTGCTGCTTGTCTCCTTCGCAAGCATTCTTTTCCTGTCTTGTTTCCTGGCTACTTTAATTACTTTGGCTGCCCTGATTACAGGATTAGTTTGGTCCTTCTCTATTCTAGCCATATCTAATATCCCTATTTCAGGAGCCTTGCAATTATCACCGTTTTTCATACTGGTTGTGGGGACATGCTATATTATTCATATTCTAACCGTCTTTTACAAGAAATGGTCCGTTCCTGATGTCGGCAAAGAAGAGGCGATTATTCAAGCCTATATAACATGTGGTCCCGCAATATCAGGAGCAGCCTTGACCACGCTATTGGGTTTTCTGTCTTTTTGTTTGATCGATGTTCGGGTGATTGCTCACTTAGGTTTTATTTCTGCTGTTGGTACACTTTGTATGACTCTTATTGCTCTGGTTTATATCCCCGCTCTTCTCTCCTTATTATCTATGAACAAAGTTGCAACATCAAAAATGGGGTATTTTTTTGATCGCATAAATGCGGTGATTACGTTCGTAGTAAAAAAAATGGCGCTTCTCGCAATTAAGCACAATAAGAAAGTAATTGGAGCCGCACTCTTATTGGTCGTATTTTCTATAGCCAACTTTCAACACTTGAGATTTGTATACAACCCTATTGACTGGTTGCCTCATAATTCTGAATTGGGAGAAATAAGCAGAGCTAAAATCACATCCGGGGAATGGAATTATGTTATAGAGCTAGTGATTGACAGTAATGAGCCTGAAGGATTTTTCAGTTTCATAGGAGAACTTTTCAATGATAAAGAGTCTGAAGAACTTTTCAATGACAGAGAGTCTGAAGGACTTTTTAATGACAAATTTCTTACGAATTACGAAACCATTTTAGCGTCCCTGAAAGCCAATCAAGAACAGTTGGAAATAGTAAACATTTCAAGTATTTATGATGCATTGCCTGAAAATACACATTTTGATAAATTACTAAAAAACAATGCCGCAATAAAAGATGACTTATTCTACTCCTATGTCGATCAATCTTTGCAAAAAACAAAAATCCAATTGATGGTACCATGGAGTGATCACAATTTGATCATTAGTCGGGTTAAAACAATTGAAACTTTTATGCACAAAGTAGCTAAATATCCGTTTCATTTCACAGGAAAACCCATCATACTGGGCGTAATGGCCAAAAACATGATCAACTCCATTAATTATGGATACCTGTTTGCTCTTATCACCGTTTTTATAGTCATGTTCGCATTATTACAAACTTGGAAACTGGGTTTTCTATGTTTATTCCCTAACCTATTGCCAATCATAATTATTCTAGGAATATTAGGCTTTCTTGGAATACCATTGGATGTTCTCTTGCTCCTTGTCAGCACGATCATTTTAAGTATCTCTGTTGATGATACTTTACATTTGTTTTTGCATATGAAGAAGTACCTCGCTGAACATGAAGACTATGCGGATTCTGTTGTGCTGTTTAACTACTCTCTTGAGGATGTAGGGTTTAGCATCGTGGCTACCAGCAGTTTGATTGCCTTGAGTTTTGGCATTTTTGCCTTTTCTTCCGTCCCAATTCTCCAATCTGTAGGTTTGGTAATCGCATTGGGTGCACTCCTTGCTCTTATTGCAGATATTGTTTTAGTACCAGCCTTGTATGAGTTTATTTCATTTCGAAAGATTTGGTGAATTACTGAATAACAAGCATTTTGAAAATGATCTTCTGTATTTGTTTAGCGATAGTAGCTCGAATATTTCTACCTGAGTAAAATAGATATTACGCAGCCAGCCTTCTGAGGGGTTTATTCAAGATGTATTTTCAATTAATTTCATTTTTTTTACAAAGTTTTTGTGGGGATTACAAACATGAATGAATTTTTACCTGAACGGAAACGACCTGCGCATCCGTTTGGAGTGACCGAAATGGCAGATAATGTTATCAAATCGCGGTCACCGGGGACGGTGACCCTCCAACACAATTCCCACATTCCACACCCTTTTCGATGGCTTTGAATTGTTTTTTATAGCGGGCCTAATTTTTTAATTATTTTTTCTTGTTTAGAGCTGAACTCTGTCGGTTTGCAATGATATATATTGGTTATGGAAACATCAACT